>JBFWWY010000058.1:0-10339 GCA_050245935.1 Phycisphaerae bacterium
GACGAAAGACCATAGTTGATAGAGAATATACGGCGCTGCAAGCATCACTCCGCAGAACAGCACCGTCTTCACATAGATGATGAGCGTTTCAACCGGGCTGGTCGCGAGCAGATTCATCGGCTGGCCGTGCCGGCGCAACGCCATCACCACCGGGCGCGCAACGACATTCACCAACAGCCACTTCGCCGGCCAGATGCACACAATCGCCGCCACAACCAGCGCGATCAGGCTCCGCACGAGCCGCGTGCGCAGCTCGTCCAGGTGTTCGCCGATGCTCATGCGAAACTGTTCGGGGTCTTCAACTGGCGGCGCGGTGGACGACATGGTGCTGGATCATACAGAACTGCGGGAAGCATCGGCGTCTCGCCGGTGCGAAAATCAAGTACCACTCACAACGTGCATCGCCAAAAACGTACGACGACGCTTCTCCGCGCGCGAACTCAACGATCGGCAACAATCTTCGCTAATTGTTCAGACCGAGATACTTCAGGAACGGCTCTTTCTTCGGCGCGCGGCCAAGATATTCCTCGACCATCTCCATCTCGTCCTGCGTGCCGCCTTTCGCGAGAATCTTGTCGCGATAGTACCGCCCCGCTTCCTGGCTGAGCATGCCGAGCTCTTCGAACCGCTGGAACATATCCGCCGCAAACACCAGCGACCACATGTAGCCGTAATAGCCGGAGTTGTAGCCCATCAGATGGCCGAACGACGCTTGCGGCCACGTCTCGGCGGGCGCATCGAAGATCAGCACATCATTAAATACGTCACGCGCGACGTGCGTAGAGTCGGTCACGCCATCGTCATCGAGATGCAGCGTCAGATCGAGCAGGCCGTAGTAAAGCTGCCGCTCCGCCCAGAGTCCCTTGCCGAAGTTTCGCGCCGCTTCCATGCCTTTGAGCAATTCGGCGGGAAACGGCTCATTTGTTTTGTAATGCCTTGCAAAGGTGCCGAGCACGTCGGCATCCCACACCCAGTTCTCGAACATCTGCGACGGCGCTTCGACGAAGTCGCGCGCACACGCGGTGCCGGAGAAATTCGCGTAGTTAGCGGTCGTGAGAATCGAATGCAAACAGTGGCCGAACTCGTGGAAAAAAGTCTCCACTTCGTCGTGCGTCAGCAGCGACGGCTTATCCTTCGTTGGCTTCGTGAAGTTGCAGACGAGCGCCACCACCGGCTTCTGAATTTTGCCGTCGCTCCAGCGCTTGCGCGACTGCAGTCCGAACTGCGCCGCATGGCTGTACTTGTTCGCGCGCGGGAAAAGATCGAGATAGAACGTGCCGAGCAGCTCGCTGGTCTGTTTGTCGATGACATCGAAAACGCGCACGTCATCGTGCCAGATTGTGAACCCGCGCGATGCTGCGTCCGCCGTGACTTCCTTGTATTCGATGCCGTACAGTTTCTGTGTAATGGAAAACAGCCCGTCGATCGCGCGTTCCATCGGGAAGTACTGCTGCACTTCCTTGTTGTCGACGGCGAACTTCGCATTTTTCAGTCGACTCTCGTAGAACGAAACGTCCCACGGCTCCAATTGTGCATCCGCGTTGCCGGTGTGTTCGCGCTTCGCCGCAGTGAACTCGTCGTATTCCTTCTTCGATTTTTTGCGGACGACCGGCCGGAGCTCGTCGTAAAACTCCTTCACGCTCGCGCCGTTCTTGGCCATCCGAATTTCGGTTTCGAAATCGACATTGTTCGCATAGCCCAGCAGTTTGGCCGCCTGCGATCGCAAAGCGAGAATCTGTTCCAGAATCTTCGCGTTTTTCATCCCTGCCCGGCGATGTCGCGCCAGCCACATCTTTTCGCGCGTTGTCTCGACTTCGCCGAATTCCATGATCGGCAGATACGTCGGGTATTCCATGTTGCACAGATACAGATCGCCGCTCATTGGCAGCGTCGCGAAAAAGTCGTCGTCCATGCCGACGAGTTCATCGCGCGTCAGCATCACGGTCGTGTCGTCGTCGCGAATATTCGCCTGAAACCTGATCGACAGGTCCGACATTTCCTTCTGCATGTCCGAGAGCTTCTTGCGATCTTCCTGGCTCAGCTCCATCCCCGCGCGGCGATAGTCGCGCATCGTGTGCGACAACAGGCGTTTCTGCTCGCCTTCGAGCTGCGGATTCGTTTTCGCGTACGATTTGATCGCGTTGTACAAATCTTCGCGCATGCTCAGATCAATGAACCAGTTCGAGATGTCCTGCGTCGCGCGCTGTCCCTGCGCGCGCTCTTCGGCGTTCGTCGAAACGTGCTGCATGAATTGCATCATCTCGGTTTCATTCATCAGTCGCGTCACGAGGTCGTCCACCGCGCCGACGGTGTTGTCGAACGTGCGCTGTCCGTCCGGTACGGCGACAATCGCGGCGACAGCCGCCTCCGCCTTTCGGAGTGCATCGGCGATCGGCGAGTCATCGGGAATGTTGTCCGCCGACGCTGGTTGAGCGGCGAGTGTCGTCATCAAAATGGCTCCGAAGAATATGGATGAATGTAGTGTATGTCTGCGCAAGATATCCCCTTCTTTATACATCGGACTGTCGAGCCCGGTAGCGTACCGCGCGAAAACTGCCGATGCCAAATCCGAAAGACGCCTGTTTTCTTTTAAAATAGGCAGTGATCGGCCCGGAATGGGCCATTGCCCCTCCAAAGTTCAAACGCGCTCTCCACGTTCCCGGGTGCCCGCCCGCAACGCATTGCCGCACCGGCGCATTCGCTCCTGCGACGCGCGACAAGTTCATTCCTTGCCGGTTACCAGTGATTCGCCGGAATAATCCGTGTATCCACGCCTCGTGTTCATGCGGAGCCGAATGCGTGAAAAAGTGGCGACGCGCAGCGCTGGGAATCGGCTACAATTCGTTATTCGCGCGGAATTTGGACGCGAAGAGGAGAGCCAGAGTTGTTTTCGGGCATCGTTGAAACCATCGGCGAAGTTGTCGCCATTCACCGGCCGGACGCGCGTGCGCCCGGCGGCGGTGCCGTCCGTTTGGTTGTGGCGGTTCGGTCGCTGCGCGAGCCGCCGAAGCTGGGCGCGTCCATCGCGATGAACGGCGTGTGCCTGACGGTCTGTTCTGCAGACCTGCCGGAATTGGCGTTCGACGTCGTACCGGAGACATTACAGCGAACAAATCTCGGCGCGTTGCAGATCGGCGATCGCGTGAATGTCGAGCAATCATTGCGCCTCGGCGATCGAGTGGACGGTCATTTCGTGCAAGGTCATGTCGAGGGCGTTGTGCGCATCGCGTCGATTGAACAGCGCGACAGCGACTACCGGATCTGGTTCGTGGCTCCCGCCGCGCTGATGAAATATATGGTGCCCAAAGGCTCGATTTCGCTGGACGGCGTGAGCCTGACGATCGCGCAAATTGATGGCGATCGCTGCGCGGTCGCGTTGATTCCCACGACACTGCGCGAGACGACCCTGGGCGCGCGCCGGGCGAACGACATACTCAACGTAGAGACGGACGTCTTTGCCCGAACCATTGTCGATCGTGTCGAACAAGTGCTCGCTGCAAAGGCGACAGGCGAGCGTTTGGTGATCGATGCGTTCGTTCGGGAATGTGCATCATGACCGCACAGACCGAACTACACGTCAAGAAGCCGTTGATTGGCATCACCGTCGGCGATCCGCTGGGCATCGGCTCAGAAGTCATTGTCAAAGCGCTCGCAGACGAAACGCTGCGTCGACTGGCACGATTCGTTATCTACGGCTTTCACGACACATTGGAACTCGTCGCCGACGCCGCCGAAATCACGCCATTCTGGTGGCGCGAACCCTACGATCGCGGCCCCCACGTAAAGAGTGGCGTGCTCGTCGCGGATTTTGATGATCTCCCCTATCGCAAGCCCAACGGCGTTCGCGAGGCGGACGAAATTTCCGGTATCGCGTCGATGCGTTTTCTCGACGAGGCAATTTTGCAGATGAAGGCGGGCGCGCTCGACGCGCTTGTGACTGGTCCGATCTGCAAGGAAAGCTGGATGCTCGCCGGCTATCGCTATCACGGGCATACCGAATTGCTCGCGGATCGCTTCAGCGAGAAGCGCGTCACCATGGCGTTCGTCGCCGACGACATGCGCGTCGCGCTTGCGAGTGCCCACATTCCATTGTTCGAATTGCGCAACCGTTTCACGATCGGTCTTGTGCATCAGCCGATTGCGGCACTGCACGCGGCGCTGGTGGATTGGTTCGGCATCGACAATCCGCACATCGGCGTGCTCGGCCTCAATCCGCATGCCGGTGAAAACGGGCTGCTCGGCGACGAAGAGCTGCGTATCATTGAGCCGGCGCTTGCGCTCGCGCGCAACAACGGCATTCGCGTCACCGGGCCCATTCCCGCGGACACGGCGTTTGTCCCGCGCGTGCTGAAAAAATACGACGGCATCGTCGCGATGTATCACGATCAGGGACTCATTCCCGTCAAAATGGCGGCCTTCGATCGCGCGGTAAACGTGTCGCTCGGCTTGCCGGTCATTCGCACCAGCCCCGATCACGGCACTGCGTTCGACATCGCCGGCAAGAACAAAGCCGACCCCGGCAGCATGAGAGCCGCCATCGAACTCGCGATTCAACTTGCGGCACAGAACCGTAAGCGGGCCCCGATGATCGACGTCTCGACATCGCCGCGGGTGATCGTGGAAGGATGAGCGCTTTCTTGCGGCGATTGCGCAAGCGTCGACTGATCATCGTCGTTTTCATTCTTTCGCTGCCCACCTGCCGCGCAACATCCGGAAATGACACGTTGCATGTCGACTACGCGACGCGTCGCGCCGTGGCGTTGCCGACAGAGCCGGCAAGGCTGCTCTCGTATCTCCAGTCGGAAATCGCCGCGAGTGATTCGCGATTATCAGAAGAGAAGCGCGGAGAAAGCAGAGGCATCGTGCGCGTGATATACGTACATGGAACGCCGGGGTCTGCGAAACAGTGGAAGCACTATCTCTCACGCCCTGTTGCCGGAACCATCAGCGTCGCACCGGATCGCCTGGGTTTTGGAGGATCGGCAAACGCACCGGATATGCATGCAGTGCCCTCATTTGCGGCACAAGCGACGTCGCTCGCCCCCCTGCTTCGCGATGAGACATACGGCAATCCGATGCGCACGGAAATCTTAGATTCACGCGGCACTTCGGTGCCCCGGCAGCGCATAAAAAACATCCTTGTAGGCCATTCGCTAGGCGGACCAATCGTCGCGTGGATGGCGGCGGACTACCCCGACCTGGTGGATGCAATCGTCATCATTTCCGGATCGCTTGATCCGGATTTGGAATCGCCGCAGTGGTACAACCGGGTCGCGGCGTTTCCGTTTGTTCACATGTTGCTGCCGCGCGCACTGGCAATTTCAAATGACGAAATTCTGGCAGCGCCGCGCGAGACCGCGTTGCTGCGCGAGAAAATCACACACGTGCGCTGCCCGGTTTTCATTCTGCACGGCGAGAAAGATTCGTTGGTGCCGATCGGAAATGTCGCGTTCATGCGGGCATCGTTTGTGAACGCCGCACACGTCGAGGCGGAGGTTTTGGCCGGTGCGGATCACTTCATTATCTGGACGGACGCGGCGCGTGTTCGAACCATCATTCAGAAGTGTGTGGATCAGATTCTTGCAGCGTCTTCTGCCGGTTCGCACGCCCCGCGGCGCTAACTCGTGTTCTGCGGCGCCAACTCAGAACTCGATTTCGCGCCAAGGAAAAAGCGGCTCAAGGTCGCGACCCGCCAAGAATGTGAGAAAAATTTTCTCGATGAGTTGCGGTGTCGTGTCCTCCGCACATTCGTAGTGGTGATCGCGGTCGCAATACTCGATTACCGCAAAATTCGTCTGGACGTATTGCGCCGGCCCGGCTTCCAGAACGACCACATCGCCGCCGTCAGCCAGCGCACGCAAAACGTCTGCGTCGACAGGATGCCGCACCACTTTGCCGCTTCCGAATGTCAGTTTCATGGTTTCCTTTCTGCATGAATCTTACCGGTGGCGTCAAGCACCGATGCATAGCATTGCTAGAACGAAGGAGCGGGCTAACATTGCTATCAAGCGGAGTTGCGACCTAGAAATAATAGAACGACTCGTGCCGAATTCGCCTGCTTGGTCGCGTTTTCGGTCTGTCCCCCCTTTTCCTTAGTAATTTGCGGAACTCGCTCGGTGGAAACAGCGCGCAGGCGGGCGGTTGCCGAACGGCCGTCCCTTGACCTTTTCCCCCCGGCGATGTGGAGCTGACAAATAGATGCTGCTGTGGCCGACGTTTCGATGGAAATGCGTTCCATGCGTTGCCGTGCGCGGCGACCGCCATTATAAAAGACGAAACGCCTGAAAGGAGTCAGCGAAATGGCCAAAACACCATCCCGCCTCGGCCGAGGCTTGAATACACTTATTGGCGGAAACCGCAGCGAAGCGGTCCCCCCATCCGACACATTGCCGGAGCAGCAAGCCCCCGCTCGGCACAGTGTTCCACGTGAAACGGAATCCGCCGCCGGCTATCGGATGATCGATCCAATGGACATCCGGCCGAATCCCCACCAGCCCCGAACGGAGTTCTCGGAAGAGAAGCTGCGCGAGCTTTGTGAATCGATCCAGCGGCAGGGCCTGCTTCAGCCTGTCGTGGTCCGGAAAGTGAAAGGCGATCGCGGCTTCGAGCTGATCGCCGGCGAAAGGCGGTTGCGCGCTGCCAAGCTCGCCGGCATTGGCGAAATTCCCGCGATCGTTCGTGATGCAACTGACGAGCAGTCAATGGAAATTGCGCTTATTGAGAATTTGCAACGAGAAGATCTGGGGCCGTTGGAGCGTGCGGCGGCGTACGAATCCATCATGAAAGTCGCCGACATCTCGGCAGATCAGCTCGCGGCTCGTCTCGGCGAAAGCCGGCCCAGCATAAGCAACCACTTACGCCTGCTGAAATTGCCCGAGGAAATTCGGGAGTTGCTCAGGATTGGGGAGCTCGCGATGGGGCAGGCGCGTGCAATCGCCGGTGTCACCGACGAGCGGCGACAGATCGGCTTGGCGCGACTCGCCGTGCGGCGCAACCTCTCTGTCCGGCAGGTAGAAGCGTTGGCAAAGGGGGCTTCAGGGCCGGTTGAAGGCGAAATCGCGAGCGCGGTTCACGTGAAAAGCGCTGAGCAACGGCACGCGGAAAATCTGGCGCGGGAGATTTCCCGGCAGTTGGGCCTTCCCGTGAGGCTCATTTCCGGTCGAAAAAAGAACTCTGGAAAGATTCTGATTCAATACAAATCGCTCGACGAATTTGATCAGTTTGCGGAGCGAATTGGGATTGTCCTTCGCGACTGAACGACTTCGTCCAGTCGGTCAAAGTAGACCGTTTCGCCGTTTCACGTGAAACGAGAAACATGTCGCGGCGGGCTGCCACGCGAAAGCACCGGGCTTGCTCCCGAGGAGTTATTAAGCGGCATCGTGCCGTCCGGTGTTCCACCCGCGTTCGCCCCCTTGCCCCCGAAAGGATCACATCGTCCGTTTCCGTACCTCGGGCGGAACGGCTCGATGCAAATCTCAGGCCCCCCTTTACAAATAATGACGAGACCAATTAAATGCAGCGTCTCCGCGATCGACCAGAAAAACTAGGAAGTATTGTCAGGCTTGTGGAGCTGGAAAAGGAATAAGCGCGAGGATCGATAGGGAAACTAGTAATTGGATGCTTTAATTGAAGCGGGCGGACGCTGCGTTGGCGAATAAGTTTCTAGATCAAAACATTGACGGCAATCCAGGTGTTTGTTGCCGGCCTCGCAGATGTGTTCGTACTGAACTCAATTCTCAAGGCTGAACACAAGGATTGATTTCAGAGTCCGGCGACGTTCGGTTGTGTATGTGATCGTCGTGCCATTCACGAACGCACGCGACGAAAGCGCCATCTGCGCGAATTGCATATTCGATCATCATTCCAGATTGCGATCGAGTGTTGAAGTCACGACCACACGAAGAGGTTTGAGATAGCAGGGGGACAAAGTTCACGCGCCATCGTCACATGCTGTAAGTGCCGGCGGCGGGCGGCGGAGCAACCCTCGCTTGTGCAGGGCAGCGTTGGAATGCGAAATCGTTATTGAGATCCCTGCAAGTGCCAATGAAAAAGCGTGCGCGCTTCGGATCAAGCGCGCACGCGATAAACAACGAATTCACTGGCCAACGCGACGATTGGCGCTGGGCAATCCTGTGATGACTAGTTCGTCAGCAACGCGACGAAGGCACCGATGTCACCGACCGAAACGAGATCATCACCGTTGATATCACCATTGTTGATATCGCAATTGGGCAATTGCAATGCATAACCTGCGGGATCGGTCAGTGCGAGTACGAAGGGACCGATGTCGCTCACGGAAATCAGTCCGTCGCAATTCATGTCGCCGAGCAAACCGCCCGCCGGCGCTGCAGCGGTAAATGAAACACTGTCCGGCGTTCCCGGTTTGAACAAGCCGAGCGTTACGTCTCCCTCTTCTGGACCCGCGTCAGCGGTAAACCAGAAATTGTACATCGTTCCCCACTCCAGGTAATTCGATGCGGGGTTTTGTGCGTGCGTCTGCGGGCTTGCCCAGGTGATCGCACCGTTGGATGTATCAACAATCCAGTCGGTGCTGTCGATCGGCTCGCCGGAGTGACGATTCACGTCGTGAAATCCGATCCCGGTGATGTTTGCGCTCGCGGGAACCGGCACGGAGAAGGAGCCCCCGGCGCGATCGGAGTTCAGATTGAATACGGCGTAGTCATACGTCCAGGTGCCATCGAGATTGTCGGTGACCTTATAGCCCGCAACGAAACGACCTTCGCTCGGTACGTCAACTTCGACGATCGTGACCGAAGGATCAGGCATGTTCACCCCGAGACCATGGTCGCGCCACGCGTAAATCGCAGCCTCACCGACAACCATCGGACCGGTGGGGGACATTGTTCCGCCATTGGCGAGTGTGGTCCGTTTGTACGAAGCATTGTTCAGTGCATTGCCCGCCGGCGCATCGTCGCGGCCGACGTAGACACCTTCGATCAGGAACATCGCACCGACGTCATTGCCGGCCACGATGTCCGCTTGCTCAATCTGCAGGCGTTTGTGAATCGCATCGCCGGAATCGCTCGGCGGGAAAGGCTGTTCGCCGGTGAACGCGTTGATCGCCGAGCGCGGTCCCATGCGCGATTGCCCGCCATTCCATCCGGCGGAGTACACATCTAGGCACCCGGCACCGAGCCGTCCGCTTGCGGAAACGCAGCCGAGGCCGCAGCCGTTGGATTGTGCGGCGCAGCACGCGCCTTTGATCCACGATGCGCCGATCTGTACCAATCGGCCATCCATCATGCGGTAGGCATTCATCGCGAGCGCCGGTGAGCGATTGAATGATGTGCCGAACTCGAGTGCGACATCGCCGATGTTGCAGGTGTGGCTGCCGAAGGAGTAGCCGAACTTTCCGCCGACCGCGCCCCAGAGACGGCCATCGGGAGCATCGGAGAGAACAACGTCAGGCCCGTTGGACAGGCCGCCGTTTTCCACTTGTGCCAGGACGGAATCGCCGCAGAGCGTCGTCAGAATCAAAGCGATTCCCGCGACGTTTCCAAGATACTTTTGCATAAAAAATCTCCGAGTCTTTTTGAGGTACACAAAACCGACAACGAAATTCAGGAAAGACAAACGGCGCGACCTTGGTTCCGTCGCGCCGCGTGCTCGATCGTCTTGAGCAACTTAGCCGGCGGTCACGAGCGCGACGAATGCGCCGATGTCGCCGACGGAAATCAGGTTATCGCCGTTGACGTCACCATTGTTGATGTCGCAATCGGGGAAACTGGTTGCGTAGCCGGCAGGATCGGTCAGCGCGAGGACGAACGGCGCGATGTCGCCGACGGAAATCAGACCGTCGCAATTCATATCACCGATCAGTCCGCCGCTTTCGGGCCCGACGGAGGCGAACGTAACATCGAGCGGCATGCCGGGCTTGAACAGGCCAATCGTCACCGACTGTGATTGCGGAGCGGTGTCGGCGTCAAACCAGAAATTGTACATCGTTCCCCATTCCAAATAGTTGGAGTTGGGGTTCTGTGCGAATGTTTCCGGGCTGGCCCACTCGACACCGTTGCTATCAACGGTGACGACCCACGGCGAATTATCAATGCCTTCGCCGGAGTGTCGATCGACACCGTGGAAGCCGACATTGGTGACGTTCACATTGTTTGGCACCGGCACAAAAAATGAACCGCCGGCCCGATCCGAGTTCAGGTTAAAGACGGCATATTCGTAGTGCCATGTGCCGTCTCCGTTGTCGCTTGCCTAGTAGCCGGCGACGAAGCGGCCTTCGCCGGTCACGTCGGCGTTGACGATGGTGACGACGAGATCAGGAGTGTTGGGGCCGTAGCCGTGATCGCGCCATGCCTGGATGGCG
>JBFWWY010000059.1:0-10327 GCA_050245935.1 Phycisphaerae bacterium
TACCTCGAAGCCGTCTTTCGCCAACGGGGGACGGGAGCGAATTTTCGGAGCAAAAGATGCGCGTACTTGCCACAGTCTGGGGTCTGACGATTTTTTTGACCGCCCTCGCAGGATGCAATCCAGAGATTTTTCCAGGATTGTTCAAAGCGGGCACGAACAATCCCTCCGGCGGCGGTGCCGTGTTCGGGGCAGGTGGCGCCTTTTCGGAGAACCTGATTCAGGCGAGGACGTTTGTTGACGGCGTCGCTGCCGACACAATCACCTATGCGGTCAGTGACATGACCCGAACGCCGCTCGGCGCGGATTTCAATCTGGACGGGAAAATCGACCCGATTGTTGGCTACGGCAAAGAGCAGGGTGTTATTCAGATTCTGCTGAGTGTCGGCCCTGTGGGAAGTGCGGATTTCGTCAGCCTGACGCTCGACTCGAAGCGCGACATGACGCTGCTCAGCGACGTCGCGATCGGCGACATCGACGGCGATGGTTTCCTTGACGTCGTTGCAGGCGCGGAAGGCGCGGTGTGGTATTTCCATCACCCCTCGAGCGGCGTCACCACCGACCTCCCGGCGTGGGGCAACACCGATCCGGAAGATGACCTGCGCGAACGGATCGAATCCAGCTCGACGCTCCTGGGCAATGACGAGTTGCAGGCGATTATCACCAATGCACTCGGACCCGGCGTCAATCTTGCGGATTACATCGTCACAATCGAGCAGAAATTTACGAATGTGGAAGTCGCCGACATGGACAACGACGGCGAGATGGACATCGCCGCGTCGCGCGCGTTCGAGATCAACTTGGAGCCGCGCCCGGAAGTTCCGGTGGAGCCGATTCAGATTATCGACGGCGATGTGATGGTGTTCCTGAACCCCGGCCGTGCGGAAACCGGACGAGACTGGATTGCGATCAGCGCTGGCCGACACGAGCGTCAGATCCGACTCGACCGCGACGGTGCCGCGGGGCTGATGGTGTTCGATATGGATCAGGACGGCGATCTCGACCTGCTTTCCGCTGCGTCGGACGACAACAACGCGCAAATCGCGTGGTTTGAGAATCCCGGCGGCCCGCTCGACCCCAACACCCCCTGGACGCAATGGCGCATCGGTAGTGTACGCGATGCCTGGGGCATCGACATCGCGGATGTGACCGGGGACGGACGCCCGGACGTCGTTGCGACCGGCAGCGAACAACAGCAGATGCTGCTGTTTGAACAGCCTGCTACGGGGGCAAAGCGAACGTTTGACTGGGACACGTTTGTGCTGGCGACGTTCGAGTCGTTTGATCCGCGCGATCTTAAGGTGCTCGATATCGATCTCGACGGTGCGCTGGAAATCGTCGTCGGGGCGACCGGCGGTGCCGTGCGCATTTTTGAATCCGGTGTGAATCCGCGGAGCACGTGGACCGCCGGCAAGATTACCGATTTTGATCCGCCCGGGGACGTCGGTTGGCTCGGTTACGGCGATCTCGACGGTGACGGCGATCTCGATCTCGTGGCCGTTGTCGACGCCGACCAGCCGAATGACGAGCAAATTTCCTGGATACGCAACGAATTGCGGTAGTGACGCAAGAAGCGCGCCGACGTGCAATTTCGGCGGTGGCAAGGGCACGACAGTAACTTACAGGTGACGCATGGCGACAACTTCCCTTTGTATCTTTGATCGTTCCGGCAGTCCGCAACTCCGCGCGTCGCTGGAGGCGCTCGGCGGCATCAACATTGCCGGCGAATGCAGCGACTGGGAAGCACTGCAGGGCGTGCTGCAGGCACGGCGGATCGAAGTCGTTGTCGTTCACCTCGACGAACGGGAGATCGCCGGCGGGTTTGTCCTCCTTCAGCAGATCCGCGAAGTTTCGCCGGAATGCGGCGTCATCGGCCTGTCCGCGAACACCCAAACCGACACCATCATTCGGGCCATGCGCGCCGGCTGTGATCAGTTTGTCACGATGCCGATCGATCCTGCGGACCTGGCCGAAGCGTTGAATCACGCGCGAACGGAAAACGGCGTCGGAGCCGACGGGCCCACGAAAATCTGCGTCATGGGTGCATCGGGTGGCGCCGGCGCTACCACCATTGCGTGCAACCTTGCGATTGAGCTGGCCGATCTGACGCAATCGAAGGTGGCGCTCATCGATATGAATCTGGAGTTCGCCGACGTGGCGTGCCATTTTGATTGCCAGCCCAAATGCGGCGTGTGCGATATCTGCAAGCACGGCATCGACATCGACCAGACGTTGCTCAAATCCGCCTTCCATCACCTCGATTGCGGGGTGTCGGTCCTTTCGAAGCCGGGTTATCCCACCGAGGCGGCGGCCGTTGAGCCGGATCAGGTCTCGAAGCTGTTTCAATCGCTGGGAGAAACGTTTCCGTTCATCGTTGCCGATTTGCCGCGGAACTTCACGCCGGCCACGATGGCCGCACTCGGCGAAGCGGATCACGTCGTTCTGATCACGCAACTTGCCGTGCCGTTTTTGCGCAATACGACACGGATTTACGAGCACCTGCTCCACATTGGTGCAAACGAAGAGCACATCGACATCGTTCTCAATCGAACCAATGCCAGTTATGAGATGATCACCGCTGCGGAGGTCGAAGACCACTTCGGTCGGCCCATCTTCGCAAACGTGCCCAATGATTACAAACGCGTCACGACGATGCGCGATCTCGGGTGTGTGCTCATCAACGAAGCGCCCAACAGTCCCGCGCGTCTGGGGATTCAGGACATGGCGCGAAAGTTCATCGACGGCGGTCAGCCGATGAACGTCGCGGAGGGCCCGGCGGCCAAGAGCGGACTGCTCAGTCGCTTCTGGTCGCGCGGCAAGGCGCGGGTCTAACACAAGCAGGAGCACCCAGCGGAGAAAATGCGAAAGCCGATTCAAAACGCGGGGACGATGCATACGTCGAAGCGCGCGTGAAGGAACATCGCGCGAGTTCCTCCTCCCTTCCTCATCAACGAAAACCGGCCCGCAAAATGGGTATGGACGCTTTCCCAAGCAGGACAGTGCCGACCAATCGTCTGACCGCACCGGGATTTGACTTCACATCCCCCCAAAAGCGCTTCCGAAGCATATGATTCGACGTGACACTTGCCCGGCATCTATAATTAGGGTGCGGGCGTGGGTACGTGCCGCAGTGTGAGTGGGAGATTGTGCGGATGATGGCTGTTCGCGGTATTGGCGTTTGCGCCGGACTTCTCGTTTTGTTGCTGGTTCCTGCCTGCATGGGGCCCCCGCTGTTGTTTGCCGTCACAGAGTTGGCGGAAGGCGTAGTCGGAGATTCGTACCAGCAGATGCTCAGCGTCGTCGAATCCGATCGCGCCGTTGCATTTTCCCGCGCCGGCGGATCGCTGCCGCCGGGGCTGACGCTCTCCGAATCCGGTCGGATTTCCGGGGTGCCGACGACACCGGGGACTTTCACATTCTCAGTCCTCGCAGACAATCGCGATCTCAATCGACGGTCGGGAACCGAATCCTTTGTGATCATCATTCGCGAACCGTTGGATTTCGACAGCGAGATGCCCGCGGCCCGCGTGGATGTCCCATACACGTTCAGTCTGGATATCACAGGTGGTTTGCCGCCGTACGATATTGAGATTGTCGGCCTACCCGCAGGATTCTCGCTGGACCGCGGAAGCGAATCCATTCGCGGCACCCCAATTGTCGGAAACAGCGGAGCGACGGTCGAGATTACCGTCCGTGATGACTCTTTTCCTGGACAGACGCTCACGCGTCGCGCCACACTTGTCGTGAAGCCGCGTGCCGTCGAGATTACTACCGCAGCGCTCGAAAGCGGCACTGTAAATCAGTCCTACTCAGTCCAGCTTTCCGCGATCAACGGGCGCGTTCCTTACACGTGGTCGATTACAGAAGGTGTGCTGCCGCAAGGATTGCGATTGAATCGCACCACCGGCGTGATCAGCGGTACGCCGACGCTCGCGGGTGAAAGTACCATCGTCGTTCGGGTTACCGATGCCGACGCACCCGCTTCAAGCGACCAAGCGACCTACACCATTACGATTGAGGTTTCCGACGAACTGTAAAGAGGATTCGCAGGCCATGCGCGTGACAGCTCGTATATCGAAAAGATTCTGCGCGATGATCGCCGCAGCTACGGCCCCGCTGATCATCGCCGGTTGTCAGATTACGTTCCTTCCCGGTCCCGGCGGCGGGGGCATCGGTGGACAGACCACGCTTGATCGCGCGGAAGCAGTCGTATCGATCATCACTCCTGCCGAAAGCACCCGCGCCCAGGTCCGACTGGCGTTGGAAACGCCGACCGGAGCCGCTCTTATTCTCAACGAAGAGCAGGGGATCGAGGTCAACGGTTCAGCGCTTCGCGAAGAATCGTCGGGCTTGTACACGCGCGAAATCGACAGTGCGGATACTTATCGCTTCACCGTTCGTGAGCCGACGCGCGGCGTAGAAACCACCACCATCAGCGGCCCGGGAGCCTTTTCCCTGCTCAATCCGCCCCGGGATGGAGAAGCTTCGTTGTCGGGCTTTACTGTTACATGGAATGGTGCCGATCCCGAGCTCGACGTCGTCGTGCGCGTGTCTCAGACAATCTTCGGCGATACCGCGACGAGAACCTTCACGGAGAATTCCGATGTCGGCGCGCTGCAATTGTCCGCCGCGGATCTGAGCGACTTTGTCCAAGGCGCGGACCTCACAATCGCGGTCACGAAGATACATCGCGGCGGAAGCATCAACGGGATCGGCTCGACGACAATTCGCATCGAGCGTACGAGATCGCGCACGGCGGTTCCCGCGCCGTAATTATGTCCGTCGATTTCCCACCGCTACGGTCAAAAGCCGCTGCGTTTCGATTTTCTCCCTGACGCTGGCGGCAACGGGCAGCTTTCCGCTGTGCTGTGCGGCAGCAGGGTCGTACGCGGGTCCTCGTCTGTGCGAAGTTGCCGGTTCGAACAAGATCAACGCGGAGCCTTCGCTATAATCCAGCAATGAAGTCTCACGCCGCCGCGGTCATTCTCGTCCTCATTTTGTTCTTTGGAGCCGCGATCGTTGCGTGGCGGGCGTTGGCGATGGAGGCCCAGTCCGACAGGAAAGCGGAGTTCTCAGCCCCGATCGCCGTCGAGATATCGCCGATCGAAAGCGGGCGAATGCGCGATATCCGCGTTCTGAGCGGTACGCTCGAAGCTTCCACGCGATTCGATGTCGCTGCCAAAGTCGGCGGATTGATTCGGGAACTGCATGTCGACCTGGGCGACGAGATCGAGCGCGGTCAGGTGGTTGCTGTACTGGATGATGACGAGTTCGTTCAGGCTGTTGCGGAAGCCAAAGCGGAGCTGGCTGTTCGAAACGCCGAACTCGATCAGGCGCAGTCGGAAATGACGAGGGTGGAGCGTGAGTTCCAGCGTGTGGAAGGTCTCCGACAGCGCGGCGTGGCATCCGATTACGAGTTCGACGAAGTGGCGGCGCTGCGTCAAACACAGCAGGCGGCGGTCATGCTCTCGGAGGCGCGCGTGCGGCAGGCACAAGCCTCGCTAGAACTCGCCAATATTCGCCTGAGTTACACCCATGTTCGCGCCATCTGGCAGAAAGACCCGGAACGCGGCATCGTCGGCGTGCGCTACGAGGATGCCGGTGAAACAGTTCAGGCGGGTGACCCCATCTTTGCAATCGTCGGGCTGGACGTCCTCTACGGCGTCGTTTCCGTCACGGAGCGCGACTACGCACGTCTGGAGATCGGCCAGCCGGCGGTGGTGACGACCGAAGCGTTGCCCGGAGAATCATTTGAGGCGGAAGTTGCGCGCATCGCGCCCGTTTTCCAGACCTCATCGCGGCAGGCTCGCGTCGAGTTACGGGTTGAGAATCCGGCGCGCGTGTTGCGGCCCGGCATGTTTATCCGGGTCAGCATCGTGCTTCGCGAGGCGGATGCCGAAACGATCGTGCCGCTCGCGGCGGTCGTCAATCGTGGCGAGAGCAGTGTCGTTTTCGTTGTCGACAAAGGGGGCGAAACGGTGAGCGCCCAAAAAGTCGAACTCGGCATCGTTCGCGAAGATCGGGTTCAGATCGTTGCGCCACGTCTGGAAGGTCACGTCGTCGTGCTGGGACAGCATCTCCTGGAAGACGGTGCAACTGTCACGATCAATGAATAAAGGGGAAGCACTACGATGAATCTTCCCCGTTTTTGCGTCGCGCGCCCGGTCACCACTTCCATGACAACCTTAATCGTGGTCGTCATTGGCGCGTTTGCGCTCATTCGCCTGCGCATCGACCTCCTGCCTACGGTCGAGATGCCGACGCTGACCGTCCGCACCGATTATCGCGGTGCGAGCCCGGAAGTGATTGAGCAGCAGGTGACCCGTATCGTTGAGGAGATCGTTGCAACGGTGCCCGGCGTCGAGGAAATCGCGAGCGAATCCAGCGAGGGGGAAAGTTCGGTTCGTGTCACCTTCATCTGGGGAACGAATATCGACGCCGCCGCGATTGACGTGCGCTCGGTGCTGGAAGATGAAATCAACGAACTGCCGGACGAAGTGGAGCGACCGCGCATTCGGAAATTTGACGTTGCGAGTTTTCCCGTTGTGTTACTCGGCGTGTCCAGCGACATGGATCCGGTCGAGTTGACTGAATTGGTCGAGGACGAAGTCCGCTATCGCTTCGGGCGCATTCCGGGCGTCGCGCAGGTGGATTTGTGGGGCGGGTTCAATCGCGAAGTGCGGATCGAAATTGACGCGGAAAAGATCAATGCGCTCAACATCCCGCTGAATGAGATTCTGCAGGCCGTGCGCAATTCGAATCTTGATCTTCCTGCGGGAAGGATCGAAGAAGGCCGCTACGAGGTCACGCTGCGGGCACCTGCGGAGTTTCACAACCTCGACGAAATACGCAATACGGTTGTGTTCCTGCGAGACGGAGCCCCGGTCACCATCGGTCAGATCGCAGCGGTTCTGGACACCTATGAGAAGCCGACGGAAGTGGAGCGTATCAACGGCGTACGGGGAATTCGTGTCGCAATCCGGAAGGAAGCAACCGCGAACACGGTAGAGGTGTCGCGCCGCGTTCTCGCGGAAATCGCCGGAATCAACGAGGCGTTTCCGCATATCGAAGTTGTCCCGGTCATCAACCAGGGAAATTTCATCGAACGATCGATCAAAAATGTCGCGCGCTCGGTGCTCTACGGCGGCGGGTTGGCGATCATCGTACTGATTCTGTTTCTGCGGAACATCCGCAGCACGATCGTCATTGCGCTCGCGATTCCGATCTCTGTCATCGCCACGTTCGCCGTGCTTTTCTTCGGCGGATTCACGCTGAATCTGATGACACTGGGCGGGTTGGCGCTCGGCGTGGGGATGATGGTCGACAATTCGATCGTTGTGCTGGAGAACATATTTCGCCGACGCGCGGAGGAGCAGGAAGACAGAGTGGCGGCGGCGGTGCATGGCGCAGGGGAGGTCTCCGGCGCAATCATCGCCAGCACCATAACGACGCTCGTGATTTTTCTGCCGTTGGTATTTGTGCGCGGCATTACCGGGATCCTGTTTCAGGAGCTCGCGCTGGTGATCGTCTTTTCGCTTTCCTGTTCGCTGCTCGTTTCGCTCAGCCTGGTGCCGATGCTCGCTTCGCGATTGCTGAAATCTGCGGATCAAATGCAACGTGAAAGCAACTCGGCTCCGTCGTTCGTTGGGCGCGTGGTTGCGATCAGCGAGCGCGGGTTTGATGCCTTGAATCGGCTGTACCGAAATGTTCTGAATACCGCGCTGAGCGCACGGATCGTCACCGTCCTCCTGTCCTTGTTCACGCTGGGCGCAAGTCTTTTTCTGGTTCCCCTGATCGGCACCGAGTTTCTTCCTCCGAGTGATGAAGGCGAAGTGCGCGTGAACGGTGAGATGGAAGTTGGCACACGGCTGGCAATCGTGGATCGACAGACCCAGCGCATCGAAGAAATTGTGCGCGAAGCGGTACCCGAAGCGGTGGCGATGGTTGCGGAAGCGCAGGAGAACGCTGAGGCGGATGTGCGCATTTCGCTTGTCCCGGCGGCGGCTCGCGCGCGAGGAAATCTCGACGTCGCGGAGGACCTGCGGCAACGACTCGAAGGTCGCATCCCCGGAATGGAAATCCGCGTCCGCGCGCCCCAAGGGCAGTTTCTGCTCGATCGGCTGCTGGGTGGAGCCGAAGGTGTTTCGGTGGATATCCGGGGTTACGATCTCGTGACGCTGGACGCGCTGGCCGCGCGTGTGGCGGAAGCCATCCGCGGGGTTCACGGCATTACGGATATTGACATCAGTCGTGAAGCGGGCGTGCCGCAGGAAGAGCTCTCGATCAATCGCGAAAAAGCCGCCGATCTCGGCCTGACGGTGCGCGATATTGCGGAAGCTTTGGAAACGGCGATTGCCGGAACCGAAGCCGGTGAATATCGCAGCGAAGGCGATTCGCATCGCATATTGGTGCAGTTGCAGAACGCCGAGCGCATGTCGATCGACCAAGTGTTGGACCTGACGTTGCGCACGTCCTCCGGCGAGCAAGTGGCGCTCCGCAATGTCGTCACGACGACCGACAGTCGCGGTCCCATTCGCATTGATCGCAAGGATCAGCAGCGGGTGACGACTGTGTCCGCAAACATCGCCAAACGTGATCTGGGCGCGGTCGCGGCGGACATTCAGTCGGCGCTGCGCGGGATCGCGCGACCCGCTGGCTATGATTTCTCGCTGGCAGGAAACTATGAGGAGCAGCAGGAGTCATTTCAGGAGCTTCTGATGACGCTCGCGATGGCACTCTTGCTTGTATATATGGTGCTTGCATGCCAGTACGAATCGTTTCGCGATCCGCTGGTTCTGATGCTGACGGTGCCGATGGCCGCAATCGGTGTCCTGGTGACCCTGTTTCTGACGGACACCACGCTCAACGTGCAATCCTACATCGGCTGTATCATGCTCGGCGGCATCGTGGTTAATAACGCGATTCTGCTGGTCGATCAGGCGGGGCAACTTCGTGCTGGTGGGATGCCAACGCGTGACGCTGCCGTCGAAGCCGGACGCAGACGATTGCGTCCGATTCTCATGACAACGACGACGACCATTCTCGGACTTTTGCCCTTGGCGCTGGGGATCGGCGAAGGCGCCGACGCTCAGGCACCCCTGGCGCGTGCAGTCATTGGCGGCTTAGCGGTATCGACCCTGATCACGCTCGTGCTGGTGCCTGCGGTCTACAGTCTTGCCCACGCCGATAAGACTTCCACGCTGCTCACTCCTCAGCGAGCGAAAATCGGCTGACAACCGCGACCGTGCGAATTCCAGCACGGATCGCAGTCCAACGTGAGTTCGCTTCACCATTTCACCGTCCAGACTGCATTGATTGCACCCGGGTTCGTTCTGTTTCATGACCCACTCGAAGATTTCTGAAGATTCGCGTGGGAAAGGTGCCGCCGGGTTGCCATTTCACGTATAGGTCAGTTTCAAATCTGCCCTGCGCATCGCGATGGTGGCGCGGCGCATCATTCGAAGACGTTGGTACACCCATCCTGGGAAAGCTTGAACGAGGAGAGAGTCATGCGACGACGATTCGCGTTTGTAGCGGGGGCTGGTCTTGCGTCCATTGCCGGCATTGTGCCCACTTTTGCCGAGATGGATACGGACGGCCATTCGATTCAAGAAGTGGTCGACGACGACGACACCGCTTTTCAAGGCGAAACACAGGCAATCTTCGGCACAGGCTTTACCTATCAGGGACGATTGCTCGTGAACGGAATGCCACCACCGGCATCCGGGCCCGGCTCGACCATCGACTTTGTCTTTCGGCTGCGCGATGCGGTCACAGGCGGGGCGACGCTTGGCGCGCCGCTGTTTGCAGATGACTTCACAAATTTTGATGAGGCCGGCGTTTTTACCGTAAACCTGAATTTCACAACGGGGTTTGACGGAAACGAACGTTGGCTGGAAGTTCTGGTTCGCGACGGCGCAAGTTCCGGCGTGTACACGACGCTCAGCCCTCGTCAGCCGATCACGCCGGCGCCCTACGCCTTAAAGTCGCAGGCGGCGTTCGCGCTCGATGCCGCGGATGGGAATCCGGCCAGGGCAGTGTTTGTCGACAATGACGGGAAAGTCGGAATTGGCACACAAGCGCCCGGCGGCAAGTTGACCATTCAGGGTTCGCCGGGTGTGCCTTCGCTGGAATTGCTGGCACCGGCCGATGCGACGGGTTCGATTACTGTGACAAGTCCCTCGGGCGATCCGGGATTTGTGGCGCTGGCGGATAACGGGCGTCGCCGTGATATTCGTTTTGACGAGAATGCCATGCAGTTACTTGTCTCCGTTGACGGCGCATCTCCTACAGCTTCCAACGGCGTAAACATATTGGACACCGGAAACGT
>JBFWWY010000060.1:0-10271 GCA_050245935.1 Phycisphaerae bacterium
TGAAAAGAACCGACTTCGGGAATATGCCAGAGCAGAGAAAGTGCGGTTGGATCGCTGTTGCGCGGCTTACAGCGAATTTCGCGATCGACGATTTGCAGGTCCGCGCGGACGGGCACGCCGTCGGTTCCCACGAGGTACGCGCCCTCGAGGGAAACCGCATGTCCGTTCTGTACTGGGCCGACGAAAAAACGTAACAAATGCCGGGTTTCCGCGTGATTTCAACTCGAGGAGTGAGCGACGATCGCCTCCACGGCTCGATTGTATGAAAAAATCTGCGGTGCGGAAAGCCGGAACCGCGATTCTGCGGAATCCGATTCATCGCGGGACGTGAAGCGCCCGCCCACGGCACGAACCGAGCAAGCTGGCGTGCCGGGAGCGCGAACGAACGTACTATTCTTCGATCACAACGCGTACGCTGACTTCGTCGAAAGCAACCGAGAAGCCGTCCAGTACCGCGACACTGAATACCAGTGTCGTGTCCTCCGCCAAATCGCTCGGGACCTTGAACGAAGTCACGGAACTGAACGCGGACGAGTCGAAGTCGATCTGCGGCGTGCCGGAGACCTGTGTCCAGACAAAGCTCAGACGATTGCGATCTTCGTCGGTCGACGTCGTGGCATTCAAAATGACCTCTTCGCCGGGGCTCGCGTTCCGGTCGGCGCCGGCTCGTGCGATCGGGGGGGTATTTTGAAACGAGGCGCGAACCTCGTCCATATTCACAATTTCTTCGAGCGTTTCATCGGTAGCAGCATCGCCCTCAACGACGGGGGGAACGCAGGCGGGAAGTGAAAGTCCGATAAAAATCGACGCGGTCGTGGCGACGAAGTTAGCGCGGAGTCGCGTTGAAGAATGGGCAGCCTGCATGACAAAACTCCTGATTTGCGTTGTCGGTTTCATCGGCTCGATCGAGCCGGAGATTTCGGACCGCGCGTATTGCGACACAAATAATCTGGTATTGTATAGATGCGAAAACCGTATCCGGGTTCCGCATTATCGGCCCGATCGGGTCGCGCGTCTGTTTTTTGCATTTCGTTTGCGCTGACGTCGTTTCCATCGGAAAGGGTAACGCTGCCGGGTTGCCCCCCGTGTCAGGAGGATTCGCACATGGCTGAAACTCAAACATTCGAACAATGTTCTGCGTGCGGGGCAACCATTTACCCTGAACATCTCGCCAGCCGAAAAGCCGAGCGCATCGGCGGCAAGCTGTTCTGTGTGCATTGTGCGCGGGACAGTTCCAATGGCACGGAGAACGAAGTCGCAGTGGAAATTCTCGAGGATGCACCGAATCCCGAACCGACCATGGACAGGAAAAAGTCGGCCATTTCATTCGACCGTTCCCAGGCGCGAAAGGAAATTGATTACCGGCGCCCGCTGGAAATCGACTCCCCGACGGCCACGCGCTGCCGGATATTTCACTGTCGAATTACGGATCCCTCGATGCGAAACCTCGAAGAGCAGATCAACGAGTGGATTGATTCCCAGGAAAACGTCCGCATCAAGTTCAGCACATCGACCGTGGGAAACGTTGACGGCAAAGGGAACGACCCGCATCTGATCGTAACGCTCTACTATTAAGCGGCGGATTGAAAGCTGCCGAGCAGGCGCTTTCTCGATCGGACGATGGTTGCGTCGTCGGCACCATGTGACAAACCACGATCTTAGGCACGTGTTTCCCTGAATTGGCACGGACCGCGCCGTAGCGCAGTGCGGCGGCTGTAAGGCGCAATGCGAGACGCCGGGACGGCTCCGGTCCGCACCGTGTCACCTGTGGGAATTTCGTCCTATTCCCAAATCGCTACACTACCCCGTATGAGCGCCGACAACGCAGCGTCCAACTCTCTGCGGCGGATTCCTTCCGTCTCGTGGCTTTTTGAACAAACCCCCATCGCGCAGATTTGCGACGAATACCCGCGCACGCGCGTGAAAGCTGCGATCGATGCCGTGCTCGATGAGTATCGGGATCTGATTCGCAGCGGCGACGCGATTGACTTCGATTTGCGAGAATTCGCGCTCGACGTGCGCGAATCGCTCCAGCGTAGCGAACGCCGCACGCTGCGCCGCGTCATCAACGCGACCGGCGTCGTGCTGCACACGGGCCTTGGTCGCGCACCGCTCCCGCGACAGGCCATCGACGCGATCATCGACGTCGCATCCGGCTACTGCAATCTTGAAATCGATCTCGAAACGGGAAGTCGCGGCGATCGGCAAAGCGCCGTCTGCGAACTCCTCTGCGAACTGACGGGCGCGGAAGATGCGCTGGTCGTCAACAACAACGCCGCCGGATCGTTTCTCGCACTGAACACCCTCGCACGCGGTCGCGAAGCGATCATCTCGCGCGGCGAACTCGTGGAGATTGGCGGCTCCTATCGCATTCCCGACATCATGGCGACGGCGCAGTGCAAAATGGTGGAAGTCGGCACGACCAACCGCACGCATCTCTACGACTACGAACGCGCGATCACGCGCGAGACAACCGCGATTGTCCGCGTGCATCCGAGTAACTACGTCGTGTCGGGATTTGTGACGCGACCGACGTTGGAGACGCTGGCGGCGCTCGTCGCGGACACAAACGAATCTCGGGCTTCCAACAGGGGCAATGCCGACGATTCGGATGAAGAGGAGAAGAGCGCAGCGGACGGTGATCAGGTGTATCTGATCGATGATCTCGGCAGCGGCCTCCTGGAGATCAGCTTCGTCGCGCAGGAGGAATACGAAAACGGATCAGGCGTTGCTGAAGACGCGGAAGAATTGCATGGTGCTGCGGAAGAAGATTGTGACGATGTAGAATTTGAAGATGAGGACAACGAAGAGGACGCTTACGTCGACGAGGATGAAGATGACGGTGCCGAGGATGGAGATGAAGCGATAGACGATGATGCGGAGTCAAACCTGGCAAGACCGGCTCCTGCACGCAGAATTGACGAGCCGACCGTCGCGGACAGTCTCGCATCCGGGGCGGACGTCGTGCTGTTTTCCGGCGACAAGATCCTCGGCGGTCCGCAGGCGGGGATTGTTCTCGGCAGTGCGGATGTGATTGCGAAAATGCGCCGCAATCCGCTGATGCGCACCTTTCGGCCGGGAAAGCTGACGCTCGCCGCGCTGGAAGCAACGCTGATGCTCTACCGCGATCCGGAGCAGGTTGCGGAACAGGTGCCGGCGCTGCGATTCCTGACGCGCGACCTCGCCGAGATTGAAGAAATCGCCGAGCGGCTGGAAAGTGCGATCGCGGCGCGATCGCAGGAGCAGGTAGAAGTGGAGATTGTGGAAGATCAGACATTTGCGGGGGGTGGGGCGCTGCCCGCGCTGTCTTTGCCGACGCGGACGGTCGTCGTGCAGCCGGAAAACATCACCGCACAGGACGTCGCCGCCGCACTGCGCGATCGCGATGTCCCGATCGTCTGCCGCGTCCGTCGCGACGCGCTGCTGTTCGACTGCCGCACACTTGTGGAAAGCGATATCGACGAGATTGCGATGGCGCTGGGGGAAGAGACGTAGGCTGGGCAATGCCCAGTTTTTAGCAGACAACGCGCACGCCGAGCGACCTGAAAACTATGACACCCGCGATCGTGTGAAGATCACGCCACTCTCCGGCCCCGTTTCACCGAATTGCCAACCGGCGTTCTCGTAGCGAACGTAATATTCTGTGATGTCGATTTCGCGGCACAACTCGGTCAGAAACTCGACCAGCGCGAAGAGCGGATCTGTCGCGGAGATCAATTCTTCGGGGAAAAATGTCAGTTCCACAGACAATCCACCCTCTACTAACCATGCGAAAATCTGAAGCTGCGAGAAAACACCGGCGACATTTTTCAACACGCCGTGCGAACTATCGCTTAGTGTGATGGATTCAACAAATGCATCTGGATCAAACGGTAGTTCCTTACCGTTCGAATCGTGACCGGTAAAGTCGGTCGCGAGCGAGAATAAGCGACGTACCATTGTGGCGAAGTCTGCCATCTTCAGCGGCGTGAAATTAATATTACGACACGAACCGTCATCGTGATCGAGTAGGCAACTTCTGAATTCGTCGAATTGATTCATCGGGTTTTTCTTTGTGGAGTTTGCTGCGGAGTAGCTGGGGCACAAGTCTGGAAATTCGGGTGCCCATGGCTGCGAAGCCGAAGGCGGTACCCATGCGTCTTCGGGAACCAAACATGGTTGCAAGCTGCCACCCGGGAAGCAGGGCACTTGGCGATTGTATCGTCAGGCAAGCCGCGATGACCACCTCGCGGTGCCCGTCCTGCGTATTACTCGCGGAACCGTCGGTGTCGAACCCCACCCCAGATTGCAGCGATTGCAGCCACGGAGATGGCAGAGGGCTCCGGCACCGCGACCTGCTCAAAATCGAGCGTCATGGTGAACACCGGTGTCGCAGGTTGGTCCGGCGCGAATCCGAAATGGTGGTCTGTTTCGAGCAGGTACATGTACATTAGATAGTTGCCCGGAACGAGCGTGACGAGACCGTGGAATTCCTGCAATTCGGTGGACAAGATCGTGTCCGCGTGGGCTAACGAAACGGACGCGCCTCCGTCATCTTGCTGACGGAATAACTCAAATAATTGCCAGCGGCTCGAATATCCCTGCGGATCGAGTATGACGTCGAGCTGCCAGGTTTCTGTCTGCGTCAATCCAAATTCGAAGACGAAGCCGCTGCCGCTCGAACCCGTTGTGCCGGTATACGGCTCGGGTTGACCGGTATTGCGAAATTGGTGCTCGATCTCAACAGTCACGCGATTCGGCTGCACGTTTGAAAAGTGGCTCGACCATTCTTCCGCATCACCGCCAATTTGAGGTAGTGTGGCTATGGCCTCTGCTTCGAAGATGCCGGTCATGCCCTCGTTGAATTGAACCTGCTGGTCATGGATTCGTTGGCCGTTCGGATGCAGCCGCGAGATAAATGCGCTGGCATTGCGCTCGCCGCCAATTACGATCAACGCGCCCAAAGCGCTGGATCCGGTGCACAGAATGATCGGTATTGCCCAACGAAATGCGTTCATCGCCAACTCCGGAAGGAAGAAAATTCGAACGTTGCGCGGCGCGCCCTCGCGTTTCAATCGAGCTATTTCGGCACCAAACTTGAGATCAGCTTTGCTATGGGCAACGTGGCGACGATGGCTTCAAGTCTGGTGCAAGGTTTGCGCGTTCAAAGGAAATGCGCAGAGAGTGCGTCGGCGTTTGGTGATAGAACACGACATTCGTCAACCGGCTTTCTCGACGCGGACGAATGATCCGCCAGTCGAATGCACCGAGGTCTCCGAGCTTCATTTTTGGCGGTCCCGCGTTGTTGCCGCGAGCGCGCTTTTCGAAAATCGCACAATGCTCGCGCGATGACCACACGCTGTAGGGCCACTCAGGTATAAATCCTACGAAGTCAAAAAGGATCTTGGGTTGCGGCAGCATTCAGCAAAAACGCCAGATGAACAACGACTTCAAGACGTGGACGGACTCGAAGATCCGGTGCCACGAGGAGTGACCGGCACAGTGACGCGGTCGCCTCGACCCTTCACGGCAGCGTTTCGTACATTCCTTTTTCACATGCGACAACAAACTTTTCCGCCGTCGTTTTCAGCGTTTCCCACGTCTGCCGGATGCGGTCGGCTTCGTCGAGTTTGATGATGCCGTCGTTCTCGATGCTGCGGCTGATTTCCGCGAGCATCGTGCTGAAGTCGAGCACCATCCGCTGCGTCGTGCCGAGCAGGTGCTGCTCAGCGGGACCGGGGTCGGAATGCGGATTCTGCACGAAAAAGCCGTCGGCCTCGTTGCAGATCCAGTTGATGACGCGCGGGTCCTTGGTCGCGAGATAGATTGCGAGCAGCCGATCAAGCGGGTTGCGTGCGCCGCTGCTGCCGGTGTCTTCCTTTGACGGTTCCTGACACCACTTGTAAATAAGTGCTGAGCTGAGGCCGAGTTTGGCGGCCAGTGCCTTTACGCCGATCGTGTCCGACGCGTCCCGCAAGATTTCCCATGATTTCACGCGTACAACTCGTTTCTGTTACAGGTTGACCCCGACCGCGCGGCGAAACTCGAATCCGGCATTCGAGGCCGTGCCGCTGCACTGCGTTTCAGACGAATAACAATTGTCTGAATTGCCCGCCGCAGCGTCAACCGACAGGCTAGCATCAGGTGCCTAAAGCGTTTACTTTGCCGAGTTGCGTGCCGCCGTCGGCGTGAAGGCGAGGCACTTTGTTACTTGAAAATTCCTCCTTGAATACATCCTCTGACAGGAGACATAAACATGGCTTATGAACTTCCCAAACTGCCGTATGCCTACGACGCGCTCGCGCCGCACATCGACGCGAAAACAATGGAGATTCATCACACCAAGCATCATCAGGGCTACATCGACAAGGCAAATGCGATTCTCGAAAAGCATCCGGACCTCGCGGGCATGCCGGTCGAAAAGCTGCTGCGCAGCATCGAGGAAGTCCCCGAAGCGGATCGGCAGGGGCTGATCAACAACGCCGGCGGGCACGCGAACCACTCGCTCTTCTGGCAGGTGATGGGCCCGAACAAAGGCGGCAAGCCGAGCGGCGCGATTGCCGCGGATATCGATTCAATATTCGGTGGTTTTGACAAGTTCAAGTCACAGTTTGAAGAAGCCGCGAAGACGCGCTTTGGCAGCGGCTGGGCGTGGCTGTGCGTGAAAGGCGGCAAGTTGACGGTGCACAGCACCAAGAATCAGGATTCGCCGCTGATGGAAGGATGCGTGCCGGTGCTCGGGCTGGACGTCTGGGAGCACGCATACTACCTCAACTACCAGAATCGTCGACCGGATTATGTGTCGGCGTTCTGGAATGTTGTGAACTGGGACAAAGTGAACGAATTCTATCAGGCCGCGAAGAAGTAGTCGCGCGCGAACGGAAATCAAGCGGAAGATCGGGTCACCCCATGCACCGCTCAGTGACCCGAGACGGTTGTAGGGCAGGGTGCGGTCACGTTGCGTTTTGAATCGGCACCGGCGGGACGCCGGTGCCGTTTTATTCGCGGCCTTTACTCTCTGCTCGCGGGTTTCGCTTGATTCTTCTGAATGGCCCGCAGCGACTCCGCCATCTGCAATGACGTGGCATTGAGCTTTTTGAGTTCGGTTACGATTTCCATCCGCTGGGCGCGCGCGTCGATCGGCTGCTGCAGCTCACGGTCGCCGGCGTTGGCGACGCCAAAGCTGCTGAAGACGGCCCCGCCTACCAAAATCCCCGCGGCAAACCATGTCCATCGGCAAATGTTGCGCTGCTGAACTGACATTGCATGCTCCTTTGTGACAGCTTTGGCGGCGGTTCACAGTCTCATTCCTTAACCTGGCCGGATTGGACGCGTTTTTGCCGCGGTTGCCGTACAATCCAATCGGCGACTCCCCACAGCTTACTTGTGTAGAAAGGAATGATATGAGGAAAAGTCTGTCGATCCTCGCGATCGCGACAATATTCGGCTCCGCTGCGTTATCGACCGCGCTAGCGGAAAGTCCCGCACTGAAAACCGATCCGCGCATCCAAACCGGCAAATTCGACAACGGTTTGAAATGGATGTTCCGAGCGCACGACAATCCGCCGGGCAAGATGGCGTTGATGCTGTTCATCGACACCGGTTCCATCAACGAAACGGACGACCAGCGCGGCTTGGCGCACTTTATCGAGCACATGTGCTTCAACGGCACTGAGAATTACCCGCCGGGAACGCTGATTCCGTATTTTGAAAGCATCGGGATGGAGTTTGGTGCGGACCTGAATGCCGGCACCAATTTCGACTGGACGAATTACATGCTCTTCCTGCCCAATACGGAACGCGAAGAGATCGACAAAGCGCTCGGCGTCCTGAGCGACTTTGCATTTCGCACGACGTTTGTGCCCGAAGAGATCGACAAGGAACGCGGGATCATCCTGTCGGAGAAGCGTGCGCGCGACAACGTCGCGTTTCGCATGCAGATCGAAGAATGGAACCGCGTCTATGGCGATGCGCGGTTTGCGAATCGCCTTCCCATTGGGACCGAGGAGGTCATTCAAAACGCCGGACGCGACCGCTTTCTCGCGTACTACAACAAATGGTATCGACCGGATCTGATGACGCTGATCATCGTCGGCGACACGACGCTGGACGCGGTGAAGCCGCTTATCGAAAAGAACTTTGCCCAGGCACAAAACACCGGCGAAACACCGGCGGCCTTGTCCGCGGAAGTTCCGAATCAGCACGCGTCGCAGGCCGTCGTCCTGACCGATCCCGAGTACAAATATTGCCAGATCTCCCTCTACAAACATCTGGGCACGCGCCCTGCCGCGACCACCGAAGCGCAGTTTCGCGATGAAATGCTCGAAAGCCTCGCCCAGATCATGTTGGCGCGCCGCTATGAGGATCGGCAGCAGCGCGGCGAAGCGAGCTACCAGAACGCGGCCGCGGTCGTCTCCGGCTTTTTGGATCACGCGATCATCGCGAATGGAACGGTGGCCGGCGAGCCCGCGAAATGGGAAGCAATGTTGAACGAACTCATTGAGGAAATCGTGCGCGTGCGGGACCACGGCTTCACCGACCATGAGCTGGGTCTGGCGAAAAAGCAGATTCTCGCCCGTGCCGAACGGCAGGTGAAAACAGAGCCGACGACCAATGCGAATTCGTTGTTGCAGCGTATTGCGATGGCGGTCGGCAACGACGAACCGGTGATGTCCGCCGCCGACAGTCTGGCACTCGTTCAGAAGCAGCTCCCCACCGTAAAGGTCGAGGAGGTCTCGCAACGATTCGCCGAGCAGTTTGCGCCCGGCGATTTCATCGTCACGCTGGACATCGATCCGACGGCAAGCAATATCCCCAACGACGAACAATTGCTCGCGGCGATGAAGGCGGCGTTCTCCCGCCAGACGGCACCGCTGCCCGAAGCCGGGGAAGAGAAAGCGCTGGTTGGGGAAGCACTGGAGTCGGGCAAGATTGTGGAAACGGACATGAATGAAGCGCTGGGAATCGAACGCGCCTGGCTCGCAAACGGCATTCGTGTGAATTACCGCTTCATGGATTACAAGAAAGATTCTGTTTTCGTCTCGATCAATCTCGCCGGCGGGACGATTGAGGAAGCCGGGGACACGTTGGGCCGCAGCGAAGCGGCAGGCGTCGCGCTGTCCACGCCGGCCACGTCGGAATTCTCGTCGACGGAGATTCGTGATCTCCTGACAGGAAAGAACATTCGTGTTACCGGTGCCACCGGCTCGGACAAAATCACGCTGCGAATTATCGGTTCTCCGGAAGATCTTGAAGCCGGGTTCGAGGTGGCACGCGCTTTGCTGACCGACGGCAAGATTGAAGAGTCGGCATTTGAAAACTGGAAGCAATCGCGGCTGCAACAGCTTCAGTTGATCCGTTCCTTCCCCGAATTCGAGGGCGCGCGTGCGCTGGCCGCTGTCATGAGCGGTGACGATCCGCGCATGGAAATTGGGGATCCCGCTAGGATCGAAGGGCAGAAGCTGGAAGATGCACAGAGTTGGTACACGCGCATTGCATCCACGGCCCCGATCGAAGTCACGGTCATTGGTGAAATCGACAAGGCGGATGCCTTTGCCCTGGTTCAGAAGTACCTCGGTTCGTTGCCGCCGCGACCGCGTGCGAATGATGAGCTCGCAGCGCTGCGCAAACTCAATCGCGGTCCCGGGCCGTATCACAAGCGCGCGATCGTAGAAACCGCGACTCCGAAATCAATGGTCATGGTCGGGATGATGACCGCACCACGCGATGCGGATGAGGAGCATCTTGCGTTGTCCGTTGCCGCACAAGTGCTTACGACACGCCTGATTGATGACCTGCGCGAAGAAAAGGCCTGGGTGTATTCGATCAGCGCCAACGCCGGCCGTCGACGCGAATTCGATGATTTCAGCGCGCTGATGGCGGGTTCGACGTGTGCACCGGATCGCGCCGAGGACGTCGTCAAGGAAATTCACCAGATTTACCGCGAGTTTGTCGCGGAGGGGCCGACCGAGGAAGAGCTTGCGAACGCCAAGAAGCAATTGTTGAACAATCTCGATACGCAGATGAAAGAACCGATGTTCTGGTGGAATCTGCTGGAAGACAGCACCCGGCACGGTGTGAACATCTCACGGTACGAAAAACCTGAAGCGCTGGTAGAAGCGGTGACGGCCGCCGAGGTACAGGATGCCTTCGCAAAGTACTACAAGCCGGAAAGAATGTTCGACATTGTGGCAGGACCGGAAGTAACGGCGAACGCGAGTGCGGCAAAACCAGTCGAAACGTCGGAATCAAATTCGCAGTAATCACGCGAATTTGCCGTTCATCGTCAAGAG
>JBFWWY010000061.1:0-10168 GCA_050245935.1 Phycisphaerae bacterium
GACTCCGGCGGTGCAATCGTGAATCATGGCAGTGCTTTGGTAAAGAGCAGCTCGTTCGCGAACAACTCGTCTGGTGATTCGACTGGCGGCATTCTCAACGTTTCAACATTCGACGATCTCGGCGTGCTTTACGTTGCGACCGTCACTGTGACCGACTGCGATTTCCGGGCGAACGCCAGCTCCGACTCCGGCGGCGGCATTGGCAACGAAGGCGGAAATGTACTCGTTTCAAACTGTACCTTTCGCGAGATGGAGACGGGCGATTCCGGTGGCGCAATCAGCAACACCGCATTGGATGACGTGCCCGGCATCCTGAATATTTCGAACTGCGTCTTTTCCGACAACTCTGCCGGCGACAATGGTGCCGGAATCGTTAACGAGAGCACCGCATTCATCACTGATGTCGTTTTTGTTCGAAATGTCGCGGGCGGTAACGGCGGTTCGATCGTGTGTGAAAACGGTGAGACCACAATCGCCAACGTCCTTTTCGAGGACAATCACGCAATGAGTGGCGGCGCAATCTTCGTTGCTGGCGGCGTGGTGAACATCGCCAACACAACGGTCAGGGACAACACAGTGATCGAGGCGGGTGGCGGTATCCTCGTTGAGGGTGGCACAGTTGTCATCGAGAACTCCTTCATCAGCGAAAACGCTTTCGGCTTAAGTGGCGGCGGCGTTTCGAACAGCGGCGGCATACTAACGCTCGCGAACGTCACGATCCGAGACAATTCGTCTGGGGAAGACGGTGGCGGGTTGGTCAACACTAATGCCGGAATTGTCATCGTCGAGGAAATGCTCATCATCGCAGACAATTCGGCATCTCGGAGCGGCGGCGGCGTCGTGAACAACGATGCATCCATCACACTTTCGCCCAACACCGTGATCGAGAAAAACATAGTTGGCGAACTTGGTGGAGGACTCTACAACGTCGGCAACGCGACAGCCACGCTCAACAGTGCCCAAATCACCAACAATAGTCCGGACAACATCGTTAACGATGGCGGCATCATAATACCGTAGCAGCGAGTGACCACCGCGCTGCAGCGAACACAAAGATCTGCTCTGACGTTGTTCCCGTGGATGATCTTCCACCAGCGTGGCTGCAGCCAGCCACCGCGTGGAGTTCCGCGATTCCTAACAATTCCCATTGATACTTCGTCACGTCGCTATGTGACAAGATCGAAAATCACTTAGCGGATTAATTGTGTGAGCGAATAGTACGACAACGCGGGTTGCGCCGAGGGCTTCGTCAAAGGGCCTTTTCTAGCTCCAGAGTCGCGATTATCGCGAGCGAAATTGTATGAAATCCGTGGCCTTTCGATAATCCGCGTTGTCCTACTATTGCAGTCGAGACAGTCTTCGCAACGATTGATCAGTAGAAAAGAGGCACGTTCAAAGAAGAGAGAGAGGCGAACTTGCACCACTGCTTCGCCACCGCCGCCGCCGTATTCGATGGAACCACGAGCGAGCAGCGCGCCGTCCGGGCTGTACGCGACGCAGATGGAGGCCGGTTCGCGCGCCGGCAGTGTCAGCAACTCCTCACCGCTGGTAATATCCCAGACGAACGAGGGCGCACCGTACGCGACCGCCGCCGCCAGGCGCTGACCATCCGGGCTGAACGCGACGTCGTTGGCTTCCTGCGGCACGGTCCATTGCCGAACTTCGGTACCCGTCGCCGCGTCCCAGAGCCGGACGGTGCGATCACTTGAGGCGGAAGCGATCCAGTGACCGTCCGGACTCCAGGCCACGTTGAACACAATGCCGTCGTGAGCCGCCTAGAACCGAACCTTGATCGGCCATGACGAAGAATTCATATCGGTTCACTGATCCGGGGTTTTCGTCCATCCGCAGGTACACGATTGGCGCGAGGGTGCTTGAATCAAAGAATCCAATGAACGGAAACACGCCCGGTTCCGAGTGACGCAATTTCCAATCGAATTGAAAGCGAATGACGTCGGACTCATCATAGACCCTGTCTAGCAGGGCAAGTATGCGATCCAGCGTCTCGTTGGCGAATCCGAATCCTGCTTCACAATCAAACGAACGTAACACCGCTGTTTTTGTCGCATCGTACGGCGACAATAGTGCAGTCTTGGGAAGAAATGGCATCTGTGTGAACGACGATCGCTATCGTGATGTGTTGCGAACTCTTCCACCGTCGGAGTTCAGCTGGCGACCGAATGTGCGAAGTTACAAATAGTGCCGAAAACGGTGCTGAACGAGATTTGGGTGCTGCCAGATGGCGCCAGGAAATTCGTTTGCAGCTCCAGTTGAAGTTGGGTCGTCTGATCTCGGCGCTATTGGAAACGGCGAGTTCGCCGTGTTCGGTCGCGGTGATACGAAACTGGGCGCCAAGCTGACTGGTGCGAATCTCCATTTCGGCAGAAATATCGATATTCACGGCGGCAGATTCTCGATCGGCGATCTGGCAAATAACACGCGTATCGAAGGATCGTCGAGAGCTGAACGTGCAGGGCAATCCGTGATATACGGAAGGGGGGACGTGTTCATTCTCCACCGCCCAGCGGAACATCCGGCGGATACGCTCGACACGGCGATTCATGCCGGCACGGGAAAGTTCCGAAGCAATCATTACGTCGCGTACAGCTTTCAGCGCCAGCGGCCCGAAGTTTTTCACCGCCGAGAAACCGCACAGCTTCCTAAGCGGTCGCATGGATCGCCTGATCCAATTGTGTTCGCTGGTCGGTGCGCCTTCCTTCCGGTAGTACCCGTCCGCCCACTTCCAGTAGAGCAATATGAGTTCGTTGACAGTCATCGACTCGGTTTTCGTCGGCAGGGCGCGGCCACGGCTCAGCCACTCCGCGATGAACCGATCATACTTTTCGCGGGATTCGGGCTTGTCGAACGCCCCAAAGTAGAACCGCTTTCCGTCAACGTCGGCGCATCCTTGACCGGTGGCTTTGTGAAGTCGATAAGCGGGGGGTCGGTGTGTTTTCGGCATGTGCAGTCTCCAAAACGGTAGTACTACCGTTTTTCGAGCCGCACTGCCGTACGCGGGCAGGTTTGCTAAGTTCAGCAATCGGCGTAGGTTATATCAATGGGCGATACTGGACTCGAACCAGTGACCTCGTGGATGTCGACCACGCGCTCTAGCCAACTGAGCTAATCGCCCGGCGAGTGTGAATTCGTGCCGAGAGGTCGTAGTATAGAGACTCATTTGTCGAACGCAACGGAGCCGACGGATCGAAAGGGGAAGTGTGGCTAAATCCAAACCACCGCGGAAAATACGATCGCAGAGCCCGGCGTCGCGCGATGCAGCCCGACCCGCCGCGTCGTGCGAGGGCCTCGGCTATTCCGGAGGAAATCTCGACGATTTGCGCAAGCGGATTGACGCAATCGATGATCAGCTCGTCCAATTGATCAACGAGCGCGGCTGTATTGCACAGGAGATTGGTCGAATCAAGCTGTTGGACGGAACGCCCATCTATTCCCCGGATCGGGAACATCAGATCTTCGCACGACTTCAGGAATTAAATCAGGGTCCGTTTCCGCAAGACGTGTTGAAAGCGGTATACCGCGAGTTGATGAGCGGCTCCTTTGCTCTGGAAAAACCTCTCCGCGTCTCTTTTCTCGGGCCGCTGGGAAGTTACTCCCACCAGGCATCCGTTGAAAAATTTGGCGCATCCGTCGAATACGAGCCGGTCACGACGATTGCCGCAGCAGTCAATGAAGTGGAGCGATCGCGCGTCGATTTCGCGGTGGTGCCGATTGAAAACTCCACGAGCGGGGGGGTCGTCGACACACTGGATGCATTGTTGGAGCTCTCGGTGCGGATTTGCGCGGAGCTCTATCTTCCCATCCACCACAACCTGATATCGCGTCGTCCACTCGCCGACATCACCCAGGTGTATTCCAAGCCGGAGGTCTTCTCACAATGTCGCGACTGGCTGACCCAGACGGGACTGCAATCAAAAACGGTAGCGGTTTCGAGTACGAGTAAGGCGGTTGAGTTGTCGGCTGCGGACGAATCCGTTGCGGCACTGGGGAGCGTGCTGGCAGCGGAGTTGTACAACGTCCCGATTCAAGTGCGGAATGTCGAGGATTCCGCGGCCAATGTGACCCGCTTCTTTGTCATCGGCAAAAAGTCCCCAAAGCCGACCGGCGATGATTGCACGATGTTACTTTTTGGAACCAGTCATCGTTCCGGGGCATTGGTTCGTGTCCTCGACGCCTTTCGGCAGAACGAAGTGAATCTCTCCATGATCACCTCGCGCCCCAATAAGCGGAAAAACTGGGAATACGCGTTCTTTGTTTCGGCTGACGGCCACGAGCATGAGCCCACTTTTTCCAAAACGCTTCAGCAAATCGAGCCGCTTTGCACATTTTCCAAGGTTCTGGGTTCGTTTCCCCGCGCCGCAAATCCCGCCGCGGGCGAATAATTCGCTTGCCGCCCGATGATTATCTGACTTCTTGAAACGGCCTTTGCGGGCCGAAATCGCCGCTTTTGGCATCTTTACCCGGTTTTACCCCGATATTTTTTTGCTTTCTATTTGCCTTTCCGTTTTTTGGGTGCCTAAACATGTAATGAAGGACGCGGGAACGACAGCCCGCAGGGACGACAACGAACGATAGCTTCCAGCAACTCCATTCGAGAACGGCTTCTGAATGGAAACGTGGCCTGTGCGACGTAGTGTGATCACTCCGTCCATGCAAAACGAAGCTCGGTTTTATTCGAGCATGGAGCTGGGAAGCATGAAGCGACTTTTGACAGGTTCGCTGGTGGGGTTGCTGAGTACAGCAGCGATCGCCGGCACGAGTTCGGGCTTGCTCTGGGACAACTATCTGTCCGGCCTGCCAGGAAACGACGGACGGACAGGACTGAGTTCAGAACGCAGCACACTGGTGCAGCAATCCTGGGTCGTCGAAGACATGATTTTGAGCGACTTGGTTCGCATTGATGAAGTTCGCTGGATCGCGTATCGCGAGACAAGTTCAAACATCAACTATCCGGCTGCGGATCTGTTGATCATGGACGAGAACTTCAATCCTGTTGTGCAGTTGTCAGACTTGACGTATGCGACAACCGAGCTTGGGACAGCCTTCGGCCTGAATATGTACGAAGGCTCGATCATCCTGAACAGTGGTAACCCCACGCTCGGCGATGACGGTTTCTTGAACCCCGGCCGGTATTTCATCGGAACCCGGTTGGTAGGAAACAATCTCGGTCAGAATTTCGTCGCCACGACCGGCGACGGAGCGTTGAACGGTCAGTCGTACGCCTTTTACCAGAGCGAATCATTCGCGGTAAACGAGTGGCGAAGTGTGAATAACGAGCAGGCCATCGGCGATAGCGAATTTTCCTATCGCGTGTATGGAACGGTGATACCGGAACCTGCTTCTATGATACTCCTGAGTGCGGGCGCGTTGATGTTGGTGCGACGCTCGCGGTAGAAGGAAACGAAGTTCCTCCTCCTCCCAAAATGAGCCCGGCGGCAGTACCCAGTACCAGTCGCCAGGCTCATTATTTTTTGCGCTACCAGTTCAATGGAAAATACAGGTCTGTGGGAACGCATCGCATGGATTTCCCCGCACGTGGCAATCCTCCCAGCATGATTCATCCCCGCAAGCGTGAAAATTGTGCGGCGTTATACTGCGGATTGAAAAACATCCAGCGGTCGCGCGGACTTTGAACGCATACAATCCGCGCCGGTGCTGGCGGCCCGACCGGCGGGGATCCAAGTTCTACGAATTTCGATTTTAGAGATTCATTGCTGAGCGAACGGAATCATGACGGCATCTGAAAAGACGGAGCAGGATTGGAGACAGATCGCTCAGGAATTCCTCAACGAGCAGCTCAACGAACGTGCGCCGACAAACCTTGAATTCGCCGAAGCATTCGATGAGAAGCCCCTTAATGGTGAAGGTTCCGTTGCGGTGTTGTTCTTCGAACTGCAACCGCCGGCGCATGCAAACCCATGTCATGAACTTGACCTGCGCCATTTCGTCGTGGTCGGGGAAACGAAGCCCAATTATCTGCCGGCCTATGGGCTGAAGGCCGACGATGCGTACAGCCTGCACATCGGCACGCGTTTTTTTCTCGAAGTCGGCATTGATCGGCTCGATCCGTCGGAGGAACCGGACAATCTTCGGGAAAAGCGAAGTGAATTCGTGCGCGGCTGCAATCCCGGTGCCGCCGTCTCCAACGAAGAGTGCGTCTTGCTCTTTCGCTGCAATGATCAGCTATTCGCGGTATACAAAATGACAATCGAGCAAACGCCGGTCTATCTCGTTGGCGGTGATCTTCCACCCGGGTTCATTACGCAGCCCGATTTTGCGCCGCAGGTCGCGCTGCGTCTGCATCTTGGTCGGCTGATTCGAGCAGAAGCGCGGCGCGAACGCGACGGACTTGCCAAATGAACCTGCAACCAAAAGTGCACGTACTTTTTTATGTTGCCTGTTTATTTCTGACATACGCTCGTGCCGCCGCACTTGACGCAGAGCCGTTGTACCATCAGCTCGACAACGGTCTCAAAATAGTCCTGATTGAAGACCCGGCCTTGCCGCTCGTCAGCGTTCAATTGTGGTTCTCTACAGGGGCAAACGCTGACCCGCCGAGCATGCCCGGTATCTGCACCATCTCGCGCACACTCTTCGAACATCATGACGATGCCGTCGCACGAGTTGAATCCGCCGGCATGATTCACGAGAGTGCGACCTTCGAAGACGCCTGCTTTTTTCATGCGATCGGTCCGCGCGGTGCTGCTGAGTTTCTGCTGCAGATTCAGCGAAGCAGGCTGGCTGCCGTGAACGTCCCGGATGAGGCGGTGCGCACGGCGATTGCTGTGGCCAGCCGCGAAACCGGGAGTGCAGGAAGTGAGTTCCTTTCCACCGCCGCTCAAAGCACGCTGCGCGCCGCGCTGTTTCCCGATCATGGGTATGCAAGAATACCAGCGCATGTCGCCGAATCCGCCGCCGCTGCGCCGCTCGCGCAGATCCGCGAATTCGCCGACAAATGGTTCGTGCCCGCAAACGCGAAGCTCGTCATTTACGGCGATATTCGCGCAATTCCGCTCCGCGAGATGTGCAAAGAATTGTTTCAGGAATTGCCGTGGCGTGCGCCCCCCGACTTGTACATCGAGCGTCCGAAACGGCCGGATAACGGGACGACGCTTACATCCTGCGGCACGCCGGCAAACGTTTTGGCCTGGCGCACCGACGCATTCGGCAGCTTCGACAACGCCGTAGTCGCGGTGCTCGGCGAATATCTGTTAAACCCGATCGACGGGGTGGTATCAAGCCGCTTACCGGATGCCGCAGCCTCGTGTTCATGGGTGCAGAAGTCCTTTCGGCTCGGCGGATTCGCTTACATACATTGTCCAGTACCAGCGGAGTCAACTGCGAAAGCCCACGCATCGGCGCAGCAGGATGCCGTCGCCAGGATCGTGCGCGAAGAGTTGACGCGCATCGCCAACAATCCGCCCGACCTCATCCGTCTGGCACGCGCGCTTTCCCTGTCGGAATCCAGGCATCGCGAGAGAATGTCCCGGTTTTCGCGGCGAGCCTTGGCTTATGGCTACAGCGAAGCCGTCGCGGGTGATGCGCTCGTCGCCGAGTTTGAAAGAGAAGCGATTCGCGGCGTCCGCGCATTGGAAATGCAGGGGGCGGCAAGATCCCTGCTGGCAGAACCGATGTTCATACAGCAGATCTCGCGGCAAACTGTTCCGGCGAACCTAACGTCCCGCAACGCTACGCAGACCGACGTTGTCGACGAGCGTGGGGGGGCGCTTCGCGCCGATCTGCCGCGATACACGGCATTCCAGAAATTAGAGAGCGCACCCGTGTTATGGCAATGGCGTTCAAACAGTCCTCAATCTTCGGTGACGTTATTGAGGATTGAAACAGAGGATGTAGCGCTTGTTTGTTCGGCTGACTTCTCTGAATCCGATATTGCCGCTTTTTCTGCGTATTGCTCGTTCAATGGCATAACGCTCCAATTTGAACCGGACGCGAAAAGTCTGCTGCTGACCTGCGACGCCGACCGCTGGCAAAGTGCGTTGGAACGCTTGTGGGCGTTCATGAAAGTAGAGCCGGTCAACCACGCGCCCATTGATGCCGAACCATCAATGAAGCCGCCTGTAAGCGACTATGAAATCCGTTTGACCATCGCCGGCCCGGTGCCCGCCAAAGCACTTGAAGCGTTCCTGCAGGAGCGGATTGAAGAAGTTCCCGCTTCATCTGGCTCCGGAGAAAGTGCCGCGAACGTCCTTCGCGCACTCGCGACAAAAAAAACGCTCAGCAAGCGAATACAAGGGAATGTAGCACAGTCGCCGTCCGGCGCTGATGGCGAGAGCAGTCAGCCTGTATCCTCGCAAAAACTAAACGTCGAACGGATACGCTTGTGGGTCGAGCTGCAAAGTTCAGCACAGATGGCCCGGCATCTGCACCAGGGCCTGGTGTTGCCGTGGGAGGCTGATCTGGTGTTGATGATGGACGACGAAGGGGCCCTCATTCCTGCGCCGTGACTTCGTTACGGGTGCGAAAACACAGGGCGAACTCAGCCGTTCTCATTACCGTCCACGATACTCGCAGCGGCTCGTGCACGTCTCGTGTACCACGACCGCACTCAATAGCGGCAGCTTTGGATGGAGACGGTCCCAGAGCCAGCGGGCAAGTATCTCCGCGGTAGGATTTTCCAGCCCCTCGATTTCGTTGAGATGATAATGATCGAGCTGTGCGCGAATCGGCTCGTACGCGCATTTGATATCGCCGAAATCGATCAGGCAGCCGGTCCGCTTATCCACCTCACCTTCCACCTGCACATCAATTTTAAAACTGTGACCGTGAAGGCGGCGGCATTTGTGCCCATCCGGAAAGTTGGGCAGTGAGTGCGCAGCTTCGAACGAGAATGATTTGCAAAGTGTGACCCGCATCCTTTTCATTCTGTGACGAATCTCTGCGGATCACAAGGGTAGCGGGGATTCGCCTCGCCTCCGGGTGAAACATCATGACAAAAAAACGTGAAAAGTCCTGAGAAAGTGGACGATCTCAATTGCCCGCAGAGAAGCGTTGTGTAACGGTCCCTACATCCAATCTTCAATTGCGCGCGGCCAATCGTCCTTCAGCAGCCGCGACAGCGACCGATCCGCCAGCACCCGACCCGCATTCTGGCACCTTGCACAGTAATTGCATTCGTTTTCGGCGTAGAGAATCCGCTGGACCGGCGCGCCGCAATCGGGGCAGGGTTGACCGAATTTTCCATGCACCGCGAAATCCGGCCGAAACGCGGTAATCTCGCCGGGCCCGGGAAAGCGGTCGCGAAATTCATCGCGGAGCCTGTTGGTCCATTCGTTCAACACGTCACACGCCGCTTTGTGCAGTCGTGCGATTTCATCCTCGGACAATTTTCGCGTCTGCTTGATCGGTGACAGTCGCGCGCGATGAAGAATCTCATCCGAATAGGCATTCCCGACGCCGTCAAAATGAGCAGGGGATGTCAGCATTCGCTTGACGGTGCGATTCTCTGCCTGCAGCCGTGCGCAAAACTCGTCGAGTTTCGCGTCGCATAGGTCGAGGGCGGCGGTGGAAAATTGATTCAGTGCTTCTTTTCCGACGACATAATGCAGCGTCGCTCGCTTTTTCTTGCTCGCTTCTGTCACCGCCAGCGCGCCGTCATCCGTCCGAATCATCGCCTGGGTGATTTTCGCCGGCGGCCTGGCTTCCGCGGTGAGCCAGCGAAATCTCCCGGCGATCATGAGATGAAACACGAGGAAGTGCGCGTCTGTCAGTTCGAATGCAATCCGTTTCCCGCGCCGGTGGACCGCGATCACGTTGCGGTCTGTCGCTTGTTCGATCGGCGGATCAAATGTCCGCAGCAACGACGGGCCGAGAATGCGAATGTCACGGATCGTCGCGCCGACCAGAACCCGCTGCAGCACATCGCAGTAGACAAGAACATCAGGCAGCTCAGGCATCGCCGCTCAAAAATCTTCTCGGAATAAAAAATGGTACGGGCGCGACGCCCATACCACTCCAGCTTAAACTTCGCTGGTTTTGAAGTCGGCTTTGGCGTCCTGACCCCGAACCCCAAACCCCACACTCTTCTTCACCACCCGATGATGTTATACCCAGCATCGACATAGTGGATCTCGCCTGTCACGCCGCTCGACATATCGCTGAGCAGATAAAGCCCACTCTTGCCGACTTCGTC
>JBFWWY010000062.1:0-10118 GCA_050245935.1 Phycisphaerae bacterium
CCTTATGATCTCACCGATCAGGATGACGATGCAGACGTTGACATGCGCGATATTGCGGCCTTCCAGCAAAATTTTGCAGTCGAGTGAGGTCACTGCTGCAGGAGACGAGAGCGAAGAAAATCGTCCGGCGGTCATGCCGGACGTTTTCGTTATATACATTTCTTTGTCGCGCATTCCCTGAATAGAAACAATCGCATCGGTGATCCTTGTTATGCGGAAAACACCAGATCGCTGAAGACAAACCACAGCACCAGCACAATGTTGACGATCGCGATGGTGAACACGAAGTCCGCGGTTCTCGGTTTTGCAATCGCGTCGGCGGCATCGTCTCGTGCGAAGATTTCAAGCTTCTTTGCCGGGGGTACGCCGGTCATCAGGCTCACGACGATCAGCACGTCCATGGCAATCAGGAACAGAAAGACCGCGATGTGAAGGAAGTTGATCGTGGCATATTGAACCAGCCAGGGGTGTGTCACCCACGGGTCGTCACCTTTGGAGCCGATTTCACAGATCAGCCGCAAAGCCCCCAGTGCAAAGCCGACGAGCAGTGCGGACATCGCACCCTTCCCATTGGCACCTTTCCAGAGAACACCGAAAAGGAAGACGACCGCGATGGGCGGCGCGATATATGCCTGCACCGCCTGCAGGTATTCGAAAATGCCCCCAGCGCTGGCAACGACGGGAATCCATAAGAGTCCAAACACGACGATCACGCCGACGGCAATACGTCCCACGCGGACGAGTTCTTTCTCAGAGGCCTGAGGGTTGATCAGCTCTCGATAATAATCGATGACGACCAGCGTGGAGCTGCTGTTGAAAACACTGGAGAGTGAACTCATCAGCGCCGCGAGCAATGCCGCCACGACGAGGCCCTTGATCCCTGCGGGCAGAAGTTGTTCAACCATCGTGGGATAAATTTTGTCGGAGTGGTTCGCGGTATCGATCTCCGGATACAGCAGCGTGCCGGCGATACCGGGAAGTACGAGGATGAACACCGGCAGAAGCTTGAGATAGCTCGCAAAAATCGTACCCCGCCGCGCGTTCTCCACATTCTTGGCAGCGAGGGTGCGTTGAACAATCATCTGATCGGTGCACCAGTACCAAACGCCGAGGATCGGCGCGCCGAAGAGAATCCCCGTCCATGGAAAATCTTTGTGTGACGGGTCTTTCCACATATTGAAGAACCCGGCCGGCGCGCGCTCGAAGACTTCTCCGAGTCCGCCGAGTTTGCTCACCGCAATAAAAGTGAGAAGAAGTGCGCCGCCGATCAGAATGAACGCTTGAAACAGGTCGGTGTAGATCACCGCGCGCAGTCCGCCGGTAATCGTATACGCGCCGGTTGCTGTCAAAAGGACAATGGCGCTGACCCAAACGCTGTAGGGAACGCCGAGCAATCCCTTGGCTGTTTCGCTGTTCTGATCGAAGCCGAACAACAAGTCGATCACCAGCGCGCCCGCGTAAAGCGACACGCTGATCTTTGTCAGCACATACGCGACCAGCGAGATGATCGACAGATACATGCGACAGCCACGGTTGTAACGGCGCTCGAGAAATTCCGGCATTGTGAACACGCCGGTACGGATATAGAAGGGGACAAACAGCCAGCCGAGAATCAGCAGGATAAAGCACGCGAGCCATTCGAAGTTTCCGACGGCGAGGCCGCTCTTTGCGCCGCTGCCCGCAAGGCCGATGAAATGCTCCGTCGAAATGTTGCTGGCAAAGAGGCTTGCGCCGATCGCAAACCAGCCCACGTCGCGTCCACTGAGGAAATACTCTTCGCTGCTTCTGCCGGCGCGCCGGCTCGCCCACCAACCGATTGCCCCCACGATTGCGAAATACCCCACGAGCATCGTGATATCGATTGTGCCCACTACCGGCTCCTTTGCATGTCTGACGACCGCGAAATGCAGCGCTGCGGTTGGAAAGTGTACGGACGACTACTTGCTTTGGGTAATCTGCGCCTCAACCATGAGACCTTTCGCTGAATTCGGACCCACAAAGAACTGGATCTCTCCGGGCTCCACCAGATACGAAAGGTCCCAATCATAAAACCCGAGCTCGCGCGCGGGAACGTCAAATGTCACCCGCGCGGTAGCGCCGGCGGCAAGCTGAATGCGCTGAAACGCACAGAGCTGTCGCACCGGTCGCGTCATACTGGCGATCGCGTCGCGGTAGTAAACCTGCACGACCTCTTCGCCGTCGCGGCTGCCCGTATTACGGACCGAAACCGAAATGCGAAATGTCCCGTCGGGCGCGACATCGTTCGTTTCAACCCGCAGATCTTCGTACGCGAACGTCGTGTAACTGAGCCCAAAACCGAACGGAAACAGCGGCGTCCACGGCACATCAATGTATTTCGAGGTGTACCGTTCTTCGGCACGCGGCGGACGGCCCGTGTTCTTGTGGTTGTAATAAAGCGGAATCTGACCGGTACTTCGCGGAAATGTCGCCGGGAGCTTCCCGCTCGGGTTGAAGTCGCCGAACAGGACGTCGGCAATTGCGTTCCCCGCCTCTACGCCACCATGCCAGGCCACGAGGATCGCAGGAATGTTCTCCGCACACCACGGAAGCGCGAGCGGTCGCCCGTTTATCAACACGAGGACGATGGGTTTCCCCGTCGCATGAATCGCCTGAATCAATTCGAGTTGGGGGCCCGGGATGCCGATATCGGAGCGTGAGTACGCTTCGCCGCTCATGTTCTCGCTCTCGCCGATTGCGAGAATCACGAGATCACTGGAGTTTGCCGCCTGAATCGCTTCTTCGATGCCACCGTCGATCGGCGCGCGAACATCGCTGCCTTTGACAACCTGAATTCTGGCATCGTCCGGCAATGCGTTCTGCATTCCGCTGACCAGTGTGATGACGTCTTCGGGCTTGCCGTGCAGCGCCCAGGTGCCGAGCATGTCCTTCGGTGACTCGGCCAGTGGGCCGATGACGGCAATGTGCCGCGCTTTGCTCTTGTCGAGCGGCAACAGCCCGCCGTCATTTTTTAAGAGTACGATTGCGCGGCGGGCCATCTCGCGCGCAGCGGCGCGATGTTCGTTCGCGAGAATCACCGTTTGCTCATGCGCCGGGTCGGAATAGGGATTCTCAAACAATCCGAGCCTTGCTTTCATTTCCAGCACACGCCGCACGGATTCATTGACGTATCGCTCCTCGAGCGCGCCGCCAGCGATTTTCTCCGCAAGATGCGAACGATACGAAAAGGAACTCATGTCCATATCGACCCCCGCCCGGATCGCCTGAACTGCAGCGGCGCCCGCGTCGGCAGCGTATCCATGCGCGATCATCTCCGTAACGGAAGCCCAGTCGCTGACAATCATTCCGGAAAAACCCATTTGGTCGCGAAGAACGGTTCGCAGCGTGTATGGATGCGCCGTCGCCGGAATCCCATTGATCTCATTGAACGCCGACATGATTGTGCAGACGCCGGCGTTGACTGCGGCGCGAAACGGCGCGAGATGAACTTCATGCAATGTCTGCAGCGATGTATCAACCGTGTTGTAATCGCGGCCGCCTTCGGCCGCGCCGTATCCTACAAAGTGCTTGCCGCATGCGAGCATCGCATCATTCGCCGTAAGATCGACGCCTTGAAATCCGCGCACCCGCGCGGCGGCAATCTGCGCGCCCAAAAAATGATCTTCACCCGCCGTCTCCGCGATGCGCCCCCAGCGCGGATCGCGACAGATGTCGATCATGGGGGCAAAGGTCCAGTGCGTTCCCGCTGCGCGTCCTTCGACCGCGGCGATGCGGCAGGCGCCCTCGATCAGGTCAAGATTCCATGTCGCAGCTTCTGCGAGCGGAATGGGGAATACCGTGCGATAGCCGTGAATGATGTCGTTGCCGAATAGCAGGGGGATCTTCAGCCGCGACTCTTCAACCGCTGCGCGCTGGAGCGTGTTGGTGTATTCCGCGCCGGTCGCGCCGAGAAAGGAGCCGACGATGCCGGCTTTGGTCATGCCGATCAGGTCCGCCAGACTTCGATCGCGCGCGTCGGGATTCATGTCCTGGCTTTCGCCACCCCATTGCTGGGTCAATTGTCCGAGCTTCTCTTCGATCGTCATTTGCGCGATCAATGCGTCGATGTCGACGCGCTTCGGCCGCAAGTCGTCCGCGGAACAGAGGAAGCCAAGAGAGAGGAGGATCGCAATCCGAACAGGCACACCGAACATAAAATCTCCCAAAGTTCCGGAGGTTGATGTAACGTTTCTGAGGTTCCTGAGAACTGTTTCGTGCGAATCAACGCCGATTTTTGCCAAATCTCAACATCGTCTTGACCGAACGCTTCAAAAAATGTAACGTGATGTAAACGGTTACAGATCGTACCATTTTCTTGCGGTGTTGCAAAGATGGCATCCGTACGCAGCATAGCTCAAAGATCCGGTGTTTCGATCGCGACGGTATCGCGCGTGTTGAACAATGATCCAGCTGTTCATCCGGACACGCGTGCCAAGGTGCTCGCGGCGGCTGAAGCCGGCGGCTATGCCAAACTCAGGCCGCGTCCTCGATCCCTCCGAATCGGCCTCGTCTACACCCAGGAAATGACGATCGCGCATCCGTACGATTCCGCTGTGCTCGCCGGCATCGTCCGTGCGGGCAGCGAGCAGAATACCGACGTGGTGATCATGGGCCTGGAGCGCGATAAAGCGCGGGAAGAACGCTACGCACAGTATTTTCAGCGCAAAGGCGTGGACGGCGTGGCGATTCGCACGATGGAAGCGACGCGAAACGTCTGTGAAAGCATCGCGAATGAAAATATCGCGCATGTGGTGATCAGCGAACGGTTCGAAGCGTCGAAAGTCTGTTACATCGACGGGTCTTCCGGCAGCGAAACCCGACGGGCCGTCGAATATCTGATCTCGCTCGGCCACGAACGAATTGCATTCGGCATGCACAATGTCGCCGACCGCGACCATCTTGACCGTCTGGAAGGGTATCAGGCCGCGCTGCGCGAACACGGCCTCCCCGTAGATGAAAAACTCATCCTGCGGCAGCCGTTCACGCTGTCCGGCGGCGCGACGCTGTTGAAACTTCTGCTGAGCATGGCGGATCGACCGACAGCGGTAGTCCTCGCAGACCCCTTGCTCAGCGTCGGCGCAGTGCGCGAGGCGCAGGCATTGCAGGTCAATATTCCGCAAGACCTTTCGATTGTCGGATTCGACGATACCGACGTTCGCCACGGCATTTTTCCGACATTGTCGGCGGTTTGTCAGGACGCCGAATCGCTGGGCTACGATGCGGGGCGCTGGTTGCTTCAGCGGATCGCCGATCCCAGCATTGCGCCGCTGCGTCGGACAATTCCGACGTTTTTCGAAATTAACGGTTCCACTTCATCCCCCGCCATCGCGACCGGTTCGTCGCGGCGGCACACCGCAACAATTCTTGCGGAATCCGGTAAAGCGGACGCCGCGCGCGTGCTACATCGCAGCGGTTGACAAGGAGGCTTGGCATGAATCGACGTAGAACGGCTTCATCGATCGACGGCAATCAGCCCTTCATGGGCCTGCGGCGGGGTTTCACGCTGATTGAGCTTCTGGTGGTGATTGCGATCATCGCGTTGCTGATCAGTATTCTTGTTCCGAGTCTGCAGAGTGCGCGGTCGCAGGCCAAGGCCGTAACCTGTCTCGCGAACCTCAAGTCCTGCGGAACGGCCGCGATGAACGCCAACACCGAGCAGGGCTTTTTCCCGATTACGACGGACGAAGTCGGGCTGGCTGCCGCGGACCCCAGCCGAACAACGTATCAATACGACGAACGCGGCGAATTGCTCGCGTGGCCGGTGGCGCTCGCGGAAGCGTCGGGCATCAGCTACGGACGAAACTGGGAGTGGGGGGCGCGTGCCAACAATTATCAGCAGGCGGTGCAGAAAGAACGGCTGATGGCAAAGGACCTGGAAATGGTTGTTTGCCCGGCTGACTTTGTGCAAATTGCATCGCCGTATTATCCGCGCAATAAGCCGATGTCGTTTAACGGCATCAACAATGACGGTCTGCGCGGCACCGGCGATCCCGAGGATCCGACCGGCAGTTCGGCGAACATGTCGTACTGGGGACGGCTGAGCTACGCGATTAACGAGGACATCTGCGGCGCGGAAGTTGCGGAGAGTGGGGGAAAACCCGGTTGTTTTCGCGCTGTTTGGAATGGCACGAACTGCACGGAATGCATCGGAGAATTTTCATATCCGCCGGCGCACCCATGCGGGAGTCGCCGAGAAGGATTGAGGCTTCGCGGAAACCTCGATAAATGCCCCAGTCCTGGTGAAGTTCTCCTCCTGATCGACGCGGGTCGAGATGAGATTGAGGAAAACGAAAATGAAGTATTTGATGCAAATCTCGTGATGAGCGCCGGCCGGAATGACATGGGTCGAGCCGGTCCTTTTCTTGGAGATTTTGTTCAAGTTCACTATCGAGCGAAGCGACTTCCAGACAAAAGACATCCCAAGAGTCGGTTGAACACATTGTTTGCGGACGGACATGGCGCCGCAATCTTCCCGACGCAAATCAATCCGAATACCCAGTTACCGGAAGAATATTCTCAGCGCGTGAAAGTATCGCCATATACGGTGGGGTGTGATTAATCGACAAAAGAGTCGCCGCGTACCGGTGAAACGAAGCGTTTCACCGCGCCAAGTGTAAAAGTTCGCGATTACAGGAATCGAAGGGAAATAAGCAACTGCGCCGGGCGCGCACAAGAGGGGTATCGAATGGCAAAATATCAGTTTCGACAGACACGAAGGATGCTGGCAAGCGTTGTCGCGACAGGCTTGTCCGTCGCGGCGTCGCATGCACAGCTCGACGAGAATTTTAACACCGTTACCGAAACCGGCGGCGCAACGATTCTCGACGGCAGCGGCTTCAACTTCATCATGAACTGGGATGACGGAATTCTCGGAGAAGGCGCGTTTGCCGGCACGGAAGGTCCGATCCAGATCGTTGCCGATGCGATGGGAGACAGCAACGCCGGCGTCAGCGGCTCCGGTGCCGGCGTGCTCTCCGTCGGAGGTTTTTCCTTCAATCTTCTGAACGTCACCTTCAACAATGCAACGGGCATGGGCGGCGGGGCGTTTCTGGTCGGCGACGGAAATCCGAACACATTCAACTTCACCACCGACTGGGACTCCGGTCTGACCGGCGAAGGTGCGTTCGGCGGCACGGCCAACGGTGCCGTGCTCGTCGGCAATATGTCGGCACAGGGTTTGCCGACGGGCGGCAACGACGGCTCCGGCGCGGGACAGCTCGATGTGACAAACGTCATGCTCAACGGCGGCGTTTGGTTTGCCGGACTTCAGTGGGACATCGGTGCTTTGCCGGGCGCGCCGATTCTCCAGAATCCCGGATTCGATCAGGGCGGCCTCGCCGGATGGTCGATTTATTCCGCCGGGTTTAATGTTCTGGCGGAAACATCACAATCGAACAGCGCGCCGGGTTCTTGCAAAATGTTCGGCCGCTTTACCAACAGCGCGAATGAGAGCGGGATTTTTCAATCTCTGCCGGCGCAGCCGGGGCAGGTGTGGGAGATCGACTGTGCTTCGCTGCACGTCACCGGCGATTCATTGATCGGATCGACGAACTTCACGCTCATGCGCATCGAATATCGCGACGCCGGAGGTGTCGTGCTGCTTTCGCAGGATCAGACGGTATTGGACACAAATTCGCCGACCGACATCTGGATCGACAATGCGCCGATGCAGTTGCTGGCGCCGACGGGAACGGTCGAAGTTCGTCCCGTGTTCGCGTTTTCTCAACCCAGCGGAACGCAGGGCGGCGCGGGTTATTTTGATGATTGTCGTCTGCGGCTCGTGAGCGGACCTTCGGCCGTGGACCTTTCGCAGTTCGCACTCGTTGCAGACGTTCGCGGCATCGCCAATGCAGCCGGCGAAACGCTCGGAACCATTCAGCTTCGGATTGAAGACGCTGACGGCGATCGTCTTCGTTTTACAGCGCCGGCATCCGGAAACTGGCAGACACTCGGCGGCGCACTCAACACCGCGCAGGAAGCGGACGTCAATGGAAATCCGGCAAGCGGCGTGTTCGACATCAATTCATCCAGCTATCGCGTCGTTGTCGCGTTCGACAACGACTCGACCGCCTGGGGCACCGGGGGCACGCTCAACGTCGACAATCTGCAAGTAACGAATTCCATGGGCGGCGGCGGTGCATGGTTTGCCGGGTTTGCGTGGGAAGGTCTTGCTGTACCGGCGAGCGCCCTGCTGGGTACGCTCGGCCTGGATGAGATCGAACTCAGTGCCGACATTTTCGGCAGTCAGAATGGCGGTGCCTATGAACTGCGTGTCGAGGCGTTCAACGAATTCGAAGCAGGTCTCGATGAAGACTTCAACGGCGTCACGGGTACCGGTGGCGGACTGTTCTTTGATCAGGCTTCCATCATGGGCGGTGCGACCCAGAACTTCATCCCGACGTTCGATGACGGCGCGATCGGCGGTGCCTTTGGCGGCATCTTCGGAAATGCCGAGTTCTTCTCCGGCGGCGGCATCTCGGCACAAGGCGTGACAAGCGGCGGGCCGGACGGCAGTGGCTTCGGCGAAGTTCGTGTGGAAAATGTGATCTTCGGACCGGGCGGTGGCTGGTTCGCCGGCCTGACATGGCCCAATCAGGGACTCGCATCGACCGATCTGAGCCAGGTTGTATTGAGCGCGGATATTCGCGGCCTTGCGAACGGTGGCTTTCTGGGACCGTACGAACTGCGTATCGAAGATCAGCAAGGCGATCGCCTCTATTTCCAGGCAACTGCGAATGGGAACTGGCAATCGATCGGTGGCACCCTCGACACTGCGACCGAAGCCGGCGCAGCGGGCGGCGGTGGCGACGGTACCTTCAATCTCGACTCACCATCGTATGCCGTCACCGTTTCCTTCGTGGACGCACAGTTGACCTGGGAGTTCGGTGGCACTCTGCAGATTGATAATCTCTTCCTCACGCCTGTAACGGTTCGCAATGAGGTCGGACGTCGATCATTCTCCGGTATTGCAAACGGCAGCAGCTTCCAGAACGTTGGCGGTTTGCTTTCCGACGCAATCGGATCACTCGGCGATTTCATGCAGGATTTCAGCAGCGCAACCGGAACCGGTGGCAACGCGGGGACCGGCGGAGGCTGGGATGACGGCATCGAAATGGAGAACGCCTTCTTTGGCACGTTCGGCAATGCGGCAGTGAACGGTAGCACCATGGCCGAAGCCTGTCTTACGTGTGGTGTCGCTGGGACGCCAGCAGCGCGAATCACCATCAACAACGTGACACCGGGGACCGGCGGTTGGTTCACTGGAATGTTCTTCACGCCGATCAGCACGAGCCTGGCAGACGGGCTGGCGGGTGTCACCCTCAGCGCGGATATCAAGGGCGAGGCAAACGGTGCAGGATCGATGCTCGGCGAGTATTTCCTGCGACTCGAAGACGACAATGGTGACTTCCTGACATTCAACACCGTTGCGAACGGCTCATTCCAGAGTGTCGGCGGCCCGCTGAATACTGCAACGCCGGATCAATCGCCGGACGGAAGTGACGGCATCTTCAATCTGAATTTGTCGACGTACACCATCACGTTAGGGGCGGTCGGCACGTCCACGAACTGGGGCGCGGGCATGACGCTCACGATCGACAATTTGTTCCTGAACGGCGTCGCGCTGTCATCGGTGGACTCGTTCACCGTTGTCGTATCCTATGCTGACGAGGCGGCAACCTGGCCGAACGGCGGCGATCTCATCGTCGACAACGTTTACTTCGGGCCGGCAAGCGGCGGACTCGTCGGCGACATGAACTGCGATGGCGCTGTCACGGTCAGCGATATCGGCGGCTTCGTCCTCGCGTTGACGAATCCCGCACAGTACATGGCGCAGTTCCCGAATTGCGACATCAACAACGCCGATGTCAACGATGACAATGCCATCACGGTGAGTGATATCGGGCCGTTCGTCTCGTTGCTGACGGGCGGTTGATCGAGCAAGGGTCTTCAAGCGGTTCGCTCGGGGCACACAACCAGAGCGGGCCGTGATTTCTGATATGTGATCCAACGATGTCGCCTCGCGGGTTTGCCCGTGAGGCGATTTTTTTGCTGTTCAGGAACCGCGGTCGCATTCCTCGCAGGTATAGGAGGGGGCGTTA
>JBFWWY010000063.1:0-10099 GCA_050245935.1 Phycisphaerae bacterium
GCGGTGGCGCGGGAGGTCGGGCAACGTGCGCTCGACCGCGCGGCGGCGTCGGACGTGGCGCGGGAAGCGCAGGATGCTTCGCGGTTGCAGGCGGGGGAATTGGCGCGGGTGGCGGAATTGCACGCCGCGCTGCGGGAATGATGTGTGTCGAATCCGCGTATTTCGTAATCTCTTCAAGTCGTCGTCACGTTGCCAAATGTTGACGAACGGGCACTGGCGGGCAAGCCGCCAGTGGCACCCGAAAAAAGAGGCACCCGAAAAAAAGTGCCACCTGAAGACAGTGACGACCGTATTCGCCACCTTTGTCGCCGCCGTGCTGTGCGTTTAAGCATTGGGGATTGAAATGGAGTTTTTTCAACTCGCCAATGCGCTGGAAGCCGGCTTGTGGTTTGTCATTGCCGCCGCGTTTGCAGGGTCCGCATTCCGCAAGCGCGATGGTCGTACACGAACGGACGCAATCGTGCTGGCAGCGACGTTCGCGCTTTTCGGCATTTCGGACATCGTGGAAACGCAGACCTGTGCATGGTGGCGGCCCTGGTGGTTGTTGGTGTGGAAGACGCTGTGCGTGCTTGTTTTCTTTGGATATGCAGTGCGGCACTTTCGTACAAAACGTGGTGGTTCGCGTGAATGAAGACACTGGCGGACAAGCCGCCAGTGGCACCCTTGCACCCGTGCGCGCTGATATCGCCGGTTTTCGAAAGCGACGCTGAGGTCGGCTCGGCGGTGCCGGCGGGCTGGGATCGCCCTCCCACTGATCGAGTGAGCTCCGCTTGCCGATTTGTTTGCGTGAGTCTTGGCCCGTCGCTTGGCGCGAGGGGTTCGGTTCGTTGAGCTTGCTCGCTACACGCCGCCGTTTTCGTGGCGGGTAATGTCGGCACCGACGGCGCGGAGCTTTTCGTCCATTTCTTCGTAGCCTCGTTCGAGGTGATAAATGCGGTTGACAGTCGTTTTGCCGCGCGCAACGAGGCCCGCGAGGATCAGCGCAGCCGACGCACGCAGATCAGACGCCATCACCGGCGCACCGACGAGCTTGCGCACGCCTTCGACGACAACGGTCGCGCCTTCGCGGCGGAGACGTCCGCCCATGCGGTTCAGTTCGGGCACGTGCATAAAGCGGTCGGGGAAAATTTTCTCCGTCACGATGCTGTTGCCGTCGGCGAGGCAGAGCAGCGTCATGAGCTGCGCCTGCAAATCGGTTGGATAGCCGGGGAAAGGTTGCGTGGTGACGGCGATCGGTTCGAGCCGGCGCGCGGACGACACGACGCACCCGCCGTCCGTTTTTTCGACGTTGACACCGACCGCAGTCAGCCGATCGACAAACGCCATCAGATGATCAAGCCGCGCGTTTTCGAGTTTGAGCTCGCCGTTGGTGATCGCGGCGGCAACCATGAACGTTCCGGTTTCGATGCGGTCGGGGATGATGCGATATTCCCCGCCGGTGAGTTTTTTGACGCCTTCGATGATGATGCGCGGCGTGCCGTGACCGGTGATGGATGCGCCGCAGCTATTGAGGAAGTCGGCCAGGTCGGTCACTTCCGGCTCGCACGCCGCCATTTCGATGACGGTGACGCCTTCCGCAAGCGACGCCGCCATCATCGCGTTGGCGGTGCCGAGGACGGTGCTGCCGAAAGGGCCGCCGAGGAAGAGTTCGCAGCCGCGCATCTTCTTGGCTTTCGCGACGATGTCGCCGCCGACGAGGTCGATGTCGGCACCCATTTTTTCCATCGCGCGGACGTGCAGGTCGACGGGGCGGTCGCCGATGGCGCAGCCGCCGGGCATCGAAACCTGGGCTTTCTTGCGTTTCGCGAGCAGCGGGCCGAGCACGCAGATCGACGCGCGCATCTTCCGCACGATTTCGTATTCGGCTTTGTAGGCCATCTCATCGCGCACGACGAGCCGGAGCGACTTGTCGGCCTGCCGCTCGACTTCGACGCCGAGCTTGCGCAGCAGATCGCAAAGCGACTGCACGTCGGCGACGTCGGGCACGTCGTGGAGAATGACCTCGTCATCGCAAAGCAGGCACGCCGCCATGATCGGCAGCGCCGCGTTTTTCGCACCGGAAATGCGAACCGAACCCTTGAGACGATTTCCGCCGTTGATTTCAAAATAGGGCAAACTCACGCGACGATTCCTCTTCTCTCTCCGTCCAGTGAACACACGCGGGCGATTCTTCGCGCGTGGATGATGCGATCGTGTCCGGCCATGTCCTTGTACGTCCGCACGTCAGGCCACCCCGCTTCGTCAAACAGTGTCGTAACCGGCGCAGCCTGATCGAACGCGATTTCAAGCAGCAGCTCTCCGTCATCGGTGAGATAACGCGGCGATTGATCGACGAGCGGGCGAATGATCGCGAGTCCGTCGTTGCCGGCAAAGAGCGCCGTGTGCGGCTCGTGATCGCGGACGCTTTTTTCCAGTGCGTCAGGCTGATTGTCGGGAATATACGGCGGGTTGCTGACGATGCAGGTAAATACTTCGTTTCGCCACGGCTCGAATAAGCTGCCCAGACGAAAGTCGATGCGATCCGCCACGCCGAGAGTTTCCGCGTTCTTTTTTGCGATATTTAACGCAGCCTCGGAGACGTCGCTCGCGAAAATCGTCGCGTCCGGCAGGTGTTTGGCGAGACTGATGCAGATGCAGCCGCTGCCGCAGCCGACGTCGAGAATGCGTGGCGGGGAGGCGGGGTCGGCTTCGGCGCGCACGAGCGAAATCACACGCTCGACCAGCGTTTCGGTCTCCGGGCGCGGGATCAACACGTCCGGCGTCACCGCAAATCGCATCGAAAAGAAGTCTTTTGAGCCGACGATATACGCGATCGGCTTGCCGGTCGCGGCTTCGCGGACCGCGGCGCGGAATTGATCCAGCACCGGCTTCGCGGGCACGTCGTTAAACTGGGTAAAAAGGTGGAGCCGCTCGCAGCCCATCGCGTGGGCGAGCAGCACCTCGGCGCACAGGCGCGGCGACGCGATGTCGCGCTGTTGGAGATAGTCCCGCGTCCATGCGAGGAGTCGCGACACCGTCCATGGTGCATCCGCAGTCCCGTTCATGATTCTACTATACTGCCGTGGGGAAAAATTGACGAATGGGGGGAGGGACGAATGACGAATGGCGAATGACGAATGACGAATGACGAATGACGAATTTTGAAAAATGGGAAGGAGAGGCTCACGCCGAGCCGTCTGCGGCGCGACGACCTTTTTATCACAAGATTTCCCTGGGCTGGATTCGGTGTGTCGCTCCGCTTCCTCATCCTGACGGCGGTCGGGACGGCTCTGATCTACATGAGGGAGGGCGATCCCGGCGCGCCGGGACTGCCGAGCCGTCTGCGGGAGACGCCCGGATATTTCGTAGGAGTAATTGTTGAACAACGACAAAATCGGCCCGTGGACGATCGAGCAGGCTGAGCGATATATGCGGGCGGCGATTGACGTGTGCCGCGCGGGGATGAAGGCGGGCAACACGCCGTTCGGGGCGGCGATTGTGACGCCGGACGGCCGCGTGATCGCGGCGCACAACACCGTGTGGCAGACGACCGACATCACTGCCCATGCGGAGGTGACGTGCATTCGGACGGCGTGCCGCGAACTGAACACCGTCGATCTGTCGGGCTGCTGGATTTTCTCGACGACCGAACCGTGCCCGATGTGCGCGGCGGCGTGCCACTGGTCGCGCTTTGCCGGCGTCGTCTTCGGCGCGACCATCGCCGACGCGGCCAAGGCCGGCTTTCACGAACTGCCGATCGCGTGTGACACGATGCTGCAGGACAGCGAGACGCAAGTTTATTCCGGCGTATTTGCGGAGGAATGTGCGGCGTTGTTTGAGGAATGGCGGAAGACAACAGGGGCGCAGGTTTATTGACGAAGGGGCCTCGTGTGGGCGGTTTTCTCACATCCGAAGAGCGTTCACAAACTTCGCACGGCGGACCCTACCCAAGACTCCCTCGTTTGGGCTTTGACGCAATGACGAAACTCAAGAATCTCCTCGCCATCCTCGCCGGCTACGGTTTCTTCGCCGCCGCGTTAGTCATTTTTGCCGCGGTCTTTGATTATTATTGGGGATCTAGGGCATCATCCGTCCCCCACCCTTCGCCGCGAGGGGTTTTGTGCAATTGCAAGGACTGTCGGCGCGGCTAAGGATGGGGCACCCGTGCCACTGATGGTCACTAGCGTTTCTCGAATCGCAGATTGTCTTCATCAAAATGTAAGCCAACGACGCGATTGCCTTCGAGGACGAACTTTCCGGCGAAATCGTCGCCGCCGGCGGTGAGGGTAAAGGCGTCTGTCGATGTTGTGGGCGTGAAGTGGGCGCTGAGTTTGCCCCAGTTGCCGGTTATTGTTCCCGCTCCGCGCGCGATGCGGATCGTTCCCCAGTGTTCGTTGGTGTACGTGCCCACGTATGCGTCCTGCGGCTGCGAGAGATTCGCGTCCGTGAGCGGCGTCTGCGTCGGATTCTGCGACGCGAGATATTCGGGGCGGCGGCGCTCCAGCATCGTTTTGTAACCCGGCAGCAGATCATCCGCTTCGATGCCGAGCAGCCGATCGTAGACGTCGATCGAAACAATGGCGTCGACCATCGCGCTCGCGGGTCCGCCGGCGTTGGCGACGACGCAGACGCCGACGTTGTCTTCAACGAGGAACGACGTATGCGCCGCGGCACCGATATAGCCGCCGCCATGAAAGGCGTATTCGTGATCGCGGAACGTGCCGCGACCCCAGCCGAGGCCGAAGCCTTTCCGCACGCGAATCTCCCCGTCGGGTTCGCTGGTCGATTGCATTTTCAGCATTTCGTCCATCATCTTTTCCGAGACGATGCGTTTGCCGTCGACCACGCCGCGATTGATGTTGAGCCTCAGCCATTGGCCAAGATCATGCGCGGTCGTGCCGAGACCGCCCGCCGCGTGCATGGTTTCGTCGCTTTTGCGGGTGTCGGCGGGACGAAACGTCGCGTCGGAATTGTGCTGCTGCGGGATCGCGACGTCGTCACGCGCATACATTTCGGTCGCGTACGGCGTCGTGTGGTTCATACCGGCGGGTTTGAGGATGCGGTCGATCAGATATTCCTGCCAGGGCTTGCCGCTCACCGCCTCGATGATGCGACCGATCAGCGTGAAGTGAATGTTGGTGTAGTCGGTTTTTCCGGCGATCTTGGCGTCGCTTGCGAGAAAATGGTAATAGCGATCTTCGGTAATTTCGCCGGTGTAGGCATCGAGAAAGACGGCGGGGCCGGCGTTGATGCCGGGCCGATGGCAGAGCAGATCGCGAACCGTGACTTTGGCGGCGAATTCGCGATCCGGCAGATCGAAACGCGGCAGGTACTGCTTCACGGGTGCATCGAGATCGATTTTGCCATCGTCGACGAGTGTCAGGATCGCCATCGCGTTGAACGGCTTCGTGGCGGAAGCGATGTAGAACGCGGTGTCGGGCGTGACGGGCAGATTTTTCTGTGGATCGCGCTCGCCGAACGTGTCGAGATAAATCACCTCATCGTTTTTCACGACGACGACGGCCATTCCCGGCGTGAGCAGATCCTTCATCGCGGATTCCCAGCGGTCGCGGAGGCCGGAGAATTCTTTCGGAATAGGCTTGGCGCCGGATTCGCGAGACGTGGTTTCGCCGGCGAATGCAATCATCGCACAGATCGTCAAAAGGCAGGCAGTTTTCAGGCACATTCGACTCTTCGACATTCTTTACTCCTTGAGGTTTTTCAGTCGCCGGGCGCTGAAGTGTATGCCACGCTGGGTCAGCGGGTCTTGGATGTTTGAAACATGCGTGCCACGGTGAGCGAAAATCGGCGGTACTTGGCGATAGAGGCGCGACTCGGGAAGAAAGCGGTTTGGAGACCCGACGGTCTGGCCCTTTGCTTGGCGCAAGGGGTACTGATTTGGCTTCCGGGTTTGAAGCAATTGGGCAAGACCACGCCGCTAATTCGACTGAAGCGTGCGGTACACGCTCGGCGAGATGCCGATCCTCGCTGCGAACAGCCGACACAAATGCGCCTGATCGCAACAGCCGACGCGGGCGGCGATGTCCGCAAGGGTCAGCGCACGATCGCGCAGCAGCCGTGTCGCGGTCTGAATGCGCACACGATGAATATATTGCACCACGCTGCAGCCGTGGAAACGGCGGAACGTGCGCGCGAGATGAACGGGGTGGACGTCGACGCGGGCGGCGAGATCGGCAACCGTGACACCTGCTTCCAGACTTGCGGCGATGTGGCGCTCGACGGTCGCGAGCCAATCGGGCCGGTCGGCGCTCCCTGAGCTGCTGTCCTCACGTGCGACGAGGATCGTGTGCAATGCGGACTGCACCGTTGCGAGTGACTGCATTGCTGACTGCCGCGGGACCGGGTTGCGAATCTTTTGAGCAAGCTGAAACAGCCCGCGCGAGGCAGCGGGCGTCGGCAGCCAACCGTATCGACCTGCGGGAGATTGCGGTGAGAAGTCGCGCCAGGCGCGGGCCGGCATCTCGATCTGCAATGTCGTTGCACCAGCCGATCCGACGCGATTCGCATGCTCGGTCCCGGCGGGCTTAATGACGCAATCGCCGGTGCTCGCCGAAAACGAGCTGTCGTCGGCGTCTTCGGTCATTTCGCCGTTCAGAATCATGGAAAGGTTGGAGTGGGCGTGTGCGTGAGGCTTGATGATGGTGTCGGCGGCGTACTGGACGATACGCAATTGCAGCGCGGAGCCGCGTACGAAGTGACTTGCTTCTAATCTGAAAGACTGATCGGCCACCGGCTTTGCATCTCCGCTGAGGAGGAATCTCGCTCATGGTATTCGAACCCGTGCGATGAATATTCTCGCAGCGTCGAGAATTGTCGAAAGATGCAGAGAATGCGTGCGTTATTTGGGAATGCGGACGGTGACGTCCCCATCGGTGCCCGGCTCGACCCCGAACTGCACGTCCAGAAACTTGCGGATGACCGCCATATTCGTCTCGGCGTGCTGGGAGAGTGTGCGCGTTCGGAAGGCACCGCCGCCGGCGAGGGCGAGCGGCAGGAGCAGTTGGTCCGCAAGATATTCGCCGACGGGGGCGTCATGCTGGAGATAGTCGCGTGCCGCGCGGGCGGCGGTTTTGGCGACGTGCTCGGCGGGCACGCCGCGCTGGCCGAACGCGACGAATACTTCGGTGATGTTCTCGAACGCGGCGGTGATGATCACCGCGTTGCCGGGACCGCGCGCTTCGACGGCCTCTCGAATGAAGAGGTCTTTGCGGGAGAGCTTCAGCGCGTCGGCGACGGTTGCGAGTTCGCGTTCGGCGATGTGCAGCGGCAGGTTTGCGAGATACGCGGTCGCCGTGAGCGTGCGCTGCGCGCCGCGTTCGAGCAATTCGAGCGGATGCCACGACTGCGCGGGCGCGACGTCGACGTGCACTTCGCCGCCGCCGGCCGGGAAGAAGCCGGGACGCACGAGCGTCGCGGCGACGGTCGGTCCCATGCGATTGACGAGCGGCAGAAACGCGTGCGCGAGAAAGTCGAACGGCGGCGCGTGCGGGTTGTGCGTCCCGCCGAGGAGGCGGAGCCGCGACGGTTCGGCGGCGGCGCAGAGCGGGGGCAGGACCGTTTGCAGCACGAGCGTCGCGCTGCCGGCGGTGCCGACGTCGAAGTAGTGATCCCCGGCGGTGATGCCGTTGGGCGTGAACGCGAGTTCGCTGCTGCCGATTTCCGCGCCGGTGAGCGACGCATTGCCGACCCGCGCCGCGGCGCGGACGGCGGTGAGATGCTGCTGCCGCAATCCCGGCTTGTCCCGCTTCGCGCGGATGCTGTGAATGACAAACGGCTTGGCCGTGAGCACGGAGAGTGCCAGCGAAGACCGCAGAATCTGCCCGCCGCCTTCGCCGAATGAGCCGTCGATTTGGATCATGCCGCGAAAGTAGTGGTTGTTGTGGTCGGCGTCGAGCGAGAGCTTTACTGGGTGCCACAGTCTTGTCGTACTCGACATGACAGTGATTCATTCGGGCAGCCTACTTTTTTCGGATGTTATCGTCCGGACGGTCCATCGCGACGTCGGCGCGGGTTGTGGGCCGGAGAATTCTTAGAAATCATCCGTCGGCCACCCTTCGCCGCGATGGGTTTTGCGGAATAGCAAGAACTTTCGGCGCGGCTAAGGGTGGGGCACCCCGTGCGAAATTGATGAATTTAAGGGAGCCGGGTGCCACTGTCTTGTCGTACTCGACATGACAGTGCCTCAGTCGGATGTTCGACGTGCTCAGAGGATATCGTCCGGATGGTCCATCGCGAAGAGCGCATCCTCATCGCCGTCCCAAAAACGCGCACTGGACCACGTCCAATCGCGTGGGTCTGAGCACAATCCCCGTCGCACCGGATTCGCATGAATGTATTCGATAATGGTGGGGATGCTGTGGTCGCGGAAAACATTGTAATCGAATCCGCCGCCGGGCTGCCAGAACCGGAAGACGTTTCGTGATCCGTGTTTTATCGAGAGCTTTTCCACCCAGTCGTTTCGATTCTCGTTCACGAAATGTTGTTTGGCGAGGCGCGACCGGCTGTTTGAGCGCCTGAAGAATGCGCGGCATGCTGTACTTCGCGTCGCGCGGAGACAATAGGATGTGCTGAGGGTGCCCCATCCCGTCGCCGCGCCGGGAATTCTGAAAATAGCAAGCGAAGCATGTCGCGGCGCGGGGTGGGGGACTGAGATTTTTCAGGGATCATCCGTCCCCCACCCTTCGCCGCGATGGATTTTGAGAAATGCTTAAAAGTTGCGGCGCGGCTAAGGGTGGGGCACCCGCGCAAGTCGCACTGTCATGTCGAGTACGACAAGACAGTGGCACCCGGCACCCCGCCAGAATGTGCGTCGGAATGACTTCTCAATGTACGAGCGCGTGACAAAGGAAAAGTGTCTTCTGCGCTTCCTTATCCCGACGTTGTCGGGACGGCTCTGATCGTAGAAATCAGTTCTAATGATGCGCTAATCTCACGTTTCAGCCATTCTCGACAACCAGCCCCATCAACCGATGCGCGAGCCGCGCGGCAAGGAATTCGGTGACGGTGCTGGGTGGGAGCGGGCGGACTTCGACGATGTCGGCGGCGACGATTTGCTTTTGCTTCGCGACGGCGGCGAGCAGGTCGTTAACCTGAAACCAGTCGAGGCCGCCGGGCTCGGGCGTGCCGGTGCCGGGGGCGTATGCGGGGTCGAAGCCGTCGATGTCGATCGTGACAAAGACGGCGTTGGTGAGATGTGATATCACTTCGTCGATCCAGTTCGCGCGGGTGCGCACGTCGCGCACCGAAAACAGCGGGAGCTTGTTCTTCTTCGCGAACGCCGCCTCGGGCTTCGAATAGTTGCGAATGCCGACGCCGACGGCGGGGATGCCCATGTCGTGAACACGGTGCATGATCGACGCGTGGCTGTAAGGCGAGCCCTGGTATTCGTCGCGCAGGTCGGCATGGGCGTCGATCTGCAGCACGCTGAGGTTTTTGTGTTTCGTCGCGACGGCGCGGATCAGTCCGGACGAGACGCTGTGTTCGCCGCCGAGGCCGAAAAGAAATTTTCCGTCCTTCACGATTTTCTTGGCGGCGTTAAAAATGCGTTCGTGCATTTCCTTCGGACCGCGCGAGTCGGGCGCGAGCGGGTCGAGCGTTGCGACGCCGGTGGTGATGGTCTCCTTGCCGAGTTCTTCGTCGTAGAGTTCGACCTGTTGCGAAGCGGTGATGATCGCGCGCGGGCCTTCGCGCGTGCCGACGCCGAAGCTGGTCGTGGCGTCATAAGGGATCGGCAGGATTGCGAATCGTGCGTTCGCGTAGTCAGCGTCTTTCGCAGGAAGGCCGAGGAAATTGTCAGGGGTTGTGGACATTTGCGGCCTTTCGTGATCGCGATTCGGGTGGACTGCCGCCCCGTGTGGGGAGGTTTCATGAGCTGATTACGTTTGGGGGCGCGCGCCCCGGGCTACCGTTTGTCGCATCTGTCGGGCTGCGATTGCGTTGCTTTTATTCAAGTGTCGAATACACATATATCCAGATTGCGGACGTCTTGGCCCCTCGCTTGACGCGAGGGGATCGGATACGCGGATTTCGGCACTGCTTAATTTCAGTAAGCTGACATTGCCGAGCGACGCCGTCGAACTCGGAGGTCCGACGTTACCTG
>JBFWWY010000064.1:0-10090 GCA_050245935.1 Phycisphaerae bacterium
GAATTACTTATAGCACCCCTCAAAGCCGTTCTGCCGCAGGAACGTTTCGCAAAGATGCATCAACCATCGTCGCATTCGACGAACATTGCAACAACCCCGGAAACGGCTCGGCAGGAGCCTCGGCCTCCCAGTGTGGCGGACACCGCACATCCAGTTTTGGACGCACAACACCGAATCAATACTTCTCTTCTTCTCCGTGCCTCCGTGCCTCCGTGGTTGCATCGAAGAACGGGTCGGCACGGAGGCGCGACCGCTACGGGAACGGGTCGGCACTGAGGCGCGACCGCTACGGGAAAGGGTCTGCACGGAGGCACGACCGCTACGAAAGAGAGTTCGCCGTCGGACTCGGAGTTCCGACGCTACAAGCCGTACTCGCTCCACCGCCGCGTCACGCGATCACGGATATCGGCGGACATTTCGAGTTCGTCCGGCCACGCCCGAATCTGCCCTTCGCCCGAAATCTTCCGCGTCGCGTCGATTCCCATTTTGCTCCCCGCGCCGCAGACCGGCGTCGCGTGGTCGAGGATATCGAGCGGTCCGTCGATCATCATGACATCGCGTTTCGGGTCGACATTCGCACAAAGATGAAACAGCACTTCGTCCTCATTGTGAACGTCGACGGTGTGATCGACGACGACGATGATTTTGGTGAACGCCATCTGCCCCGCGCCCCAGATCGCGCTCATCACGCGCCGCGCCTGCAGCGGATAGTCCTTCTTAATCTTCACGAATGCGCAATTGTGAAAGCAGCCGAACATCGGCAGGTTGTAGTCAATGATGTCCGGAATGATCATCTGCAGCAGCGGCAGGAAAATTCGCTCCGTCGCTTTGCCGAGCCAGAAATCTTCCTGCGGCGGTTTGCCGACGATCGTCGTCGGGTAGATCGGGTTCGCGCGGTGCGTGATCGCGGTGACGTGCAATTGCGGAAACATATCCGCCATCGAGTAGAAGCCGGTGTGGTCACCGAAGGGGCCTTCGAGGATCAGCTCTTCTTTCGGATCGATGTAGCCTTCGATGACAAATTCGGCGGTCGCGGGCACTTCGAGATTTTCCTGCGACACGCACGGCACCAGCTCCATCGCCTTGCCGGATAAGAACCCGGCGAACAGGCACTCGTCGATTCCCGGCGGCAGCGGGCACGTCGCGGCGTAAGGCGTGAGTGCCGGACCGCCGAGCGCGATCGCGACGGGCATTTTCTCGTTGCGCTCGCGATAGGCGCGGAAGTGCCGCGCGCCGTCGTGGTGCATGTGCCAGTGCATCGCGGCATGCTTGGGGCCAAAGACCTGCACGCGATACATGCCGATGTTGCGGTCGTTGGTTTCGGGGTGTTTGGTGAAGATTGCGCCGAGGGTGATATAGCGTCCGGGGACGGTGTTTTCGGTGGGCAGGAACAGTTCGTCGGTTAACACGTTTGGGGTGCCACGGCTCTGTGAGCCGTGTTCGCTAGTCGAGTCGGATGTTGCAGCATTAATTAGCCGCGACCACGTTTCTTTCGCGGTTCCGTCATTCACCATCCGCGCAACATTTCCATCCTCCGGCCAGCACTTGATCACCGGCAGCTTCGTCAGGTCCGCATCGGTTGTGTGCACAACCTCCTGACAGATCCCCCTTTTCACGATCTTCGGCGGCAGGCTGCCGAGCTGTGCGAGTTCGGGCAGCTTTTTGAGTTTCTGCAACAGCGTCGTCGGAATCTCCGGCTTGATGATATTTTTCACGCGGCTGGCGAGTTGCTCGAAGTCATCGCAACCCAGCGCGAGGCACATGCGTTCTTTCGTCCCGAAGGTATTGATCAGCAGCGGAAATTGCGATCCTTTGACGTTTTCGAACAGCAGCGCCGGCCCGCCTGCCTTGGTGACGCGATCCGTGATCTCGGTAATTTCGAGAATCGGGTCGACTTCGCAGGTAATGCGCTTCAGCCAGCCGCGGGCTTCGAGTTCGCGGACGAAGGATTGCAGGTCGTTTGCGGGCAATTCTCGCCTCCCAAAGTTTGTGGCGGACCGGCTCTCAGCCGGGGTCAGTACCAAAAGATCGTGGGGGACCGGCTCTCAGCCGGTCGGTGACGTCCACGGGTTCGTAAACGGCTCGGTTGCCATACCAAATACCGCGTGCAGCGGAGTATAGATTGCGTGGCGCTCCTCTGCATTCTGCAATCGAAATGGATAGAATGTTTGAAACGGTCCAGCGCTGCACGCGTCTCGCGGACCGCGTCCTTGAATCGCTTTCCATCCTTGGATTGGATTCGGCGGCTACATGACATTTGAATTGGGCAAAGGCGGAGAGCCTGTGCCCCACGATCGGAGATCGGCTTCTGATGGGGTGGGAAAACCGCGATTACGCACAGGAACATTCATGGCGCGACGCACCGAATTTCGGCGGCGTCCGGCTGCCCACCGGGGCCGTCCGCGTGCTGATCATTCTCCACGTGGTGACGTTCATCGCGACCATCGTCATGCGCGGCGATCTCAATCACCTGAGCGGCTATCTCAACGGCATCACGTCGAGCGTTGACGCTTCGCCGCTGACGATTTTGCTTCACCCCTACACGCCGACGTCACCGGAAGGTGGCGCGCTCGGCGCATTTTTCAAGACTTTGTTCACCGTGTCGGTGCTTTGGCTGCTCGGCCGCACGATCGTCAATCACGCCGAAACCAAGCGCATGCTCGTCACGTACTTCGTCGGCAACTTCATCGCCGGCGCGTTGTACTGGGTGTTTTCGAAGCTCGTGCCGCAGTTGACCGTCGCGCCGCTTGATTATCCGATGGGCGCGTTCGCGGCGTGGTCGCTGTTCGCGATTCGCGACCTGAAGTTTGAATTCGCGCCGGTCTTCACCAAGTTTGTCCCGATCGCGACGATCACCTGGTTCATCGTCGGCTTCACCGCTTTGATGGAACTATTCCGCTGGTGGCTCGGCGCGACGGGGCTGATCGTCGTCGCCGCGTTTTCGACGGTCGCGTGGTTCCTCGCGCCCGGTATCGAGCGGCTTTTCTCACTGCCGGCGCGATCACGGAAAGCCCGCAAGAATGTCGTCCGTCCGAGCGTGCCGCGAAGTCCATCCCGCGACGCCTTCGACGCGATATCCGAGGAAGATTTTGTCGCTGCCGTTGCGCGTGAAACGAAAGTGACTCCGCCGAAGAAAACATCGTCGGCGGACGATCCGGAACTGGATCGCATCCTCGCTAAGATCAGCAAGCAGGGCATCGGTTCGCTCACCGTCGAAGAACGCGAACAACTCGAATCCGCCCGGCAGGCGAAGCTGAAACAGGAAACGCGATGAAGCGCAGTGGTGCCTGCCGCCCGCGCTCGCAACGGCCGCGATTCGGCGACTACGAACAAATCTTTCTCAATCGTCATGAAGTTTTATTCGCAAATCACTACGCTGAATGGATCTGGGATCGATATCTTGAGACCTTTGGTTTGGAGTAGCGATGCCCCATGTCGACATTCACGAATTGCCGATGCCCAACTGGCACATTCCGTGTCCGCAATGCAATCACCCGCTCAACGGCATTTCCGAACATCGCTGCCCGGAGTGTGGGCTTCGTTTCTCGATGGACGATGTCGCCCAGACGTTTCATCGATTTCGCGAACCGACGTTCACCGGCGCGGAGTCGCCGCTGCCGGATTTCGGCTTGAAATGCAAAAGTTGCCATACGCCGTTGGCGGGGGCGGTAAATCACACGTGCCCGAACTGCGAGAGGCCTTTCGCTGTGGACGAGTTTCGACCAGCCGACGACTGGATTGCACTATCCGAATTGCAGCGGCTCGGCCTCACCGAATCGCACGTTGAAGGCTTGCTGGCGCGAGAGTTTATTCCCTATCGCAGGGAATCCGACCAGAAGTGGACGGATGTCTACATGGGCAGCACTCTAACGCCGATGCGAAATCTCGTCGCGCGCGAGTTCTACTTCGACGCGTTGCACGCGATTGCAGCCGAAGTCGTGCGAATCAGCAAACTCGGGGATGACGACGAATGGACGTGCACCAACTGCGGCGACACCAATCCGCCATCTTTCGAAACCTGCTGGAAATGTTCACAGCCGCAGCAATAATTCTTGAACTTTCTGCTTTTTGGAGCAACACATGACCCGTGTCGACATCTACCAGCTTCCCGTCCCCGCGTGGGATCTCGAATGTCCGAACTGCGAGCATTCGCTCAACGGCGCAACGCTGCACCGCTGCCCGAAATGCGGCGAGGCATTCGACGTCGCGGATGTCATCCAGACATGGCATCGGCTGCGTCCGCCGACGTATGTGGGAAACGAGTCGCCGCTGCCGGATTTCGGGTGGAGCTGCAAAAAATGTGAAAAGCCGCTCGCGGGATCGACGAACAACGCGTGCCAACAGTGCGGCGAAGCGATCCAGCGCCCGAACTTTATTCCCGACGGCGAATGGATCACGCTGCACGACGAACACACGCACGAACTGAGCGAACCGCACCTCGCGCGTCTGCTGTCGCGGGAGTTCATCCCGTTTCAGCGCGAGTCCGACCTGCGCGCGATCGACATCTACATGGGCGGCACCCGCAACAAAATTCTCGTCCCGCACGAATTCTTTGTCGACGCACTGCACGCCATCGTCGCCGAAGCGCATCACGTGCAATCCCTCGGCGAAGCGCCGGAATGGTCCTGCAGCCGCTGCGGCGAATCAAATCCGCCGACCTTCGAAATTTGCTGGAAGTGCGCTACGCCGCGTGCGAGGTAAGCCCCGTACTTCTGCGTACCGCTTCCGCATAGAGACAACCACGGGGACACGGAGGTCACGGAGAAGATAAAGTCGTTTGGTTTTGCTTCGCAGCGCGTTAAAAAAAATAGCGCCGGACCTCCGAGTCCGCCGCCGCCGCGCAAATCCGCATGAGATGCCGTTCAGCCGAGAGAATGAAGGGCCATTTGTTGATGCAGGAAAAGTGTCAACGAGGCTTCAACCCAATAGCCAAACAATTCAGAAGAGCAGCGGCGGCAACGAAGCCCATCAACCGATTCGCCGAACTGCGACGCGGGCCGCTATGACGACGAAATTTTCGCCACCAGCACCAGGGGTCCCGCCGACACCACTACTCCGCCGGGCTTTTCGACCGTGAGCGCGAATACTGCGGGGTCATCCACCGCAAGCTTCGCGTGAATCGGCACGATGATTTTGCCTCTGGTCGCCACATCAAAGACGCCGCCATCGACCGGATGCTTGTCACGATCCGGATCGACGATCCACAATTGATATTGTTTCTCGGTCGGCGTATTCGGCGTGAGTCCTTCGAAAATCATGAAGCCGGTCTGCTGCGCGTCGCTCCAGACGACCTCACCACTGACACCGGCGAATTCGTCGACGCCGGCAGTCCAAGCGGCGCGGACGACGTCGGTCGCATTCTTCTCAAGCGTCGCCAACTGCTCGGCGGTCGTACGCGTCACCGGCACTACGGGGGTCGGCTGCGGGCGATACCAGGACCAAGCTGCAAACAGCAGCGCCGCCGCCGCCGCAACCCAGCCCATCCATGCGTACCGCGTCGCCGCGGCATGCGCGGGTTGCGACATCGCAATGATCGCCTCGCGCGAGGGGGACGGCGGTGATACGGCTGCGCCGCTGACCAGTTTCGCCTGCAGGTGCGCGGGAAGCGCATGACACTCGTCATCGGACAGCAAGGCGAGATCCGTTGCAGCCGCCGCAATCATGAGGCCGTCGCGGTCAAACTGCGGGTTTGCGGCGAAGAACTGGTTGAGTTCAACCGTTTCACTGGGTGACAGACCCTCAGTGGCTTCCATCGCCAGAAGATCCATAATCCGGTCATGGTCGAGGGGGAGCGGTCGGATCATGACGACACCCCCATATCTGACATGGCTGCAATTTTTTGGCGCACCGCAATCAGCCCGCGACGCACGTGTGTTTTGACGGTCCCCAACGGCATGTTCAGTTGATCGGCAACTTCCTGATGAGACCTGCCTTCGCAGACTGCCATTTTCAGGACGGTTTGCTGATGTTTCTCCAGCGATTCAACGGCGCGAAGCGCGAGCGCGGCCTCATCAGCGTTTTCGATTGTCCGGATCGAATCGACCGTACCCGGCAACGTCGCGCTGGCATCCGTCAGAGCAGACACCGTCGGTCTGCGCCCTGCACTGCGCTGACGGTCGATCAGTCGCCGCCGCGCGATCATTGCGACAAACGTTTGTTCCGATGCAATCTTCGGATCGAAACGGTCCGCGTTCTTCCAGATCTCGACGAAGATTTCCTGCACTGCGTCCTCGGCGTCTGCAGCGTTTCGTAGAAACCGCCGCGCGAGCGAGTAAACGAGACCGCCGTAGCGCTCCAGCACCCGCTGAACCGCACCGGTATTTCCTTCACAGACTTGCCGAAGTAGCGAATCGTCCACAATCTGCCCAACAGACCCGAAGTAGCCCCGGCCGACGGCCGGGGCGATGGGATAGCATACGCGATTCGCTACGGCATGAGTACTGTGTCGATGACATGAATCACGCCGTTGGATGCGTCGATGTCGGTCTTGACCAGCTTGGCGTCGTTGACCATCGCAGTCCCGCCCTTGGCCGCGATCTTGATCTTGCCGCCTTCAAGCGTTTCTGCTTTGCCCGCCGACACTGCGTCCGGCGAATACACGCGACCCGACACGACGTGGTACTTCAGAATATTCGCCAGCTTGTCCTTGTTCTCCGGCTGCAGCAGCGACTCCACAGTGCCCTTGGGCAGCTTTGCAAACGCGGCGTCCGTCGGTGCAAACAGCGTGATCGGGCCCTCACCCGTCAGTGCGGGCACGAGTCCCGCCGCCTTCGCCGCCGCGATCAGCGTGTTGAAGCTTCCCGCTCCCTGCGCGACTTCGACGACATTCTTCGTCTCCGGCAGGATGACCGTATCGATCACATGAATCACACCGTTGGTGCAAGCAATGTCCGTCGCCGTGATCTTCGCGTTGTCGACCATCGCGGTGTTGCCCTTGGTCTCGATCGCGATCGCCTGACCGTTGACAGACTTCAGCAGCGGCTGCGTCACGACCTGCTCGGCCCGCACATCACCGGCGATGACATGGTACTTCAGAATTGCCTGCAGTTTCGCCTTGTTCTCCGGCTTCAGCAGCGACTCGACCGTGCCCGCGGGCAGCTTGGCAAATGCTTCGTCCGTCGGCGCGAAGACCGTAAACGGCCCCTTGCCCGACAATGTACTCGCGAGGTCCGCCGCCTTTACCGCCGCCACCAGCGTCTTGAAATTGCCGTTCGCGACAGCGGTATCGACGATCGTGCCTTGCCCGCGCTGATCGTTCATGCTGGCGTAGGTGACATGGCCCGTTCGTGCGGTGCCTTCCGACTTCGAACTGCTGCACTGTGCGAGCGCTGAATTCGCGCCGGCGATAGTCCCGAAACAAATGATGGCCGATGCTGCGACTCGTAGATTTCTCACTGAATTTCTCCCAGTTTCGTGTATTGGTTCGCGGGTGGTATAGGCATCTTGCCCGAAGCAGGATTCAACCCGCTTCGTTACCAAGATTCCCAAAGAGTAAAAAACCTCTACCGTCGGCCGGCCGGCGCGGGCGGTGCTTTCGATACGGGATTCTGTTCGTGAGTCGCGGAACTGTGGATTCAGAAAATTCATTCATGGGCTTCCACGACAACGTTCGACAATTTGTCTTCGTGTGAAGCTTGTTGCCCATCCAACTGCGCAATCGTCCAACGAACAGAACGGGGGATGCAGGATAACTGGTCACAAAAAAAGGCGCCCCATTGGAGCGCCTCTGCTTCTACTCAGTCCGCGATTCACTGCGTGGTGGACTTTACGTCCCCTCGCCATAGCTCGCCAGATACTTCTCCTGCTCCGGCGTCAGCTTGTCGATCTTGATGCCCATCGCGCGGAGCTTGAGTTTCGCGACTTCGTCTTCGATCTTCGTCGGCACGTCATGCACATGCAGACCAAAACTCTTGCTGTTCTTGACTGCCCACTCGGCGCACAGTGCCTGCGTCGCGAAGCTCATGTCCATCACGCTCGCCGGATGGCCCGTCGCGGCGCTGAGGTTTACGAGTCGACCGTCGGCAAGCAGGTAAATACTCTTCTTCGAGTTGACGACATATTCGTCTACGTTGACGCGAATGTCCTTGTTGACCTTCTGCGACATTTTCCTGAGCGCGGGAATATCGATCTCGACGTCGAAGTGACCCGAATTACAGACGATGGCGCCGTGCTTCATTTTCTTGAAGTGCTCGTCGCGAATGACGTGCTTGTTGCCCGTCACCGAAACAAACAATTCGCCGTACGACGCCGCTTCCGCCATCGGCTTCACATCAAAGCCGTCCATCACCGCTTCGAGTGCCTTCAGCGGATCGATCTCGGTCACCGTCACCGACGCACCCGCACCACGCGCCCGCATCGCAACGCCGCGCCCGCACCAGCCGTAGCCGATGACGACGACCTTCTTGCCCGCGAGCAGGATATCCGTCGCGCGAACAACGCCGTCGAGCGTGCTCTGGCCCGTGCCGTAGCGATTATCAAAAAGATGCTTGGTCGTCGCGTCGTTGACCGCGATGACCGGGAATTTCAATTCGTTGTGCGCTTCCATCGCGCGCAGACGAATGACACCGGTCGTCGTTTCTTCCATACTCGCGACGATGTTCTTGGCCGCCTCGACCCGCTTGCCGTGCAGCAGATTCACGAGGTCCGCACCGTCATCCATCGTAATGTTCGGCTTGGTATCGATCACCGCGTTCAGGTGATCATAAAAAACCTTCACACTCTCTGCGCGCCGCGCGAACGTGGAAATCCCGAAATCGTGAACAAGGCTCGCCGCCGTTTCATCCTGCGTACTCAACGGGTTGGATGCGCAGAGCGCGACCTGTGCCCCGCCGGCCTTCAGCGCCCGCATCAGATTCGCGGTCTCCGTGGTCACGTGCATGCACGCGCCGATTCGCACACCTTTCAGCGGCTTTTGCTTCTCGAAGCGCTCGCGAATCTGCGCCAGCACCGGCATATCCCGGTCCGCGAACAAAATTCTCTTCTTGCCCGCAGGTGCGAGCTTGGCATTCGTAATGTCAGCCTTGGCCTTCGCCATGTAGTCAATCTCCCGTGAATGCCCCGCATTGCGGCATTCAGCATTTTCGTTCAGAAATCGTAAACGGAGTTCCGCGCTACCTAACCGGTCAGCATCCGCGACCGGAAACCAAGGGGCGAAGGGTAACGGCGATCGCGCAATCTGACAAACTCGCGCGCCGGCATCCATCAGACATACGAGCGCGCGCCCATCAGCGCCGGGCGGTCCCCACCCGACGAATCGAAAGTCACAGGTACCTGTTGAAGGCGTCGTTCCGGAGCAGCGCCTTGCATCGCAAGACACGACCCACAGCACAACTCCACGTGTGCCCCACCCTTCGCGGCGCGATTGAGTCCCCTCGTGCGAAAGCTCCACCGCCGCGAAGGATGGGGGACACCTCACGTCACAACCGAACTTTCCGAAACTTTGGAATTCAGCTTGCTTATCAACCAGTCGATGCAACGAAAGACGACTCGCGTCGTCATGGCAATCTTTGCGCGGTTCCAAGGAGGAGCAGCATGGGCACGGTCACATCAGGAGTGGGACTGGTTTCCGGTCTCGACTTCCAAAGTATTATCGACCAGCTAATCGCGATCGACGCGCGACCGCGTGAGCAGGTCGCGTCGCGGATCGGCAGAATCGACGCGCAACGAACGGCGTATCTGGACATCAATGCGCGAATCAACGCATTGCTTTCCAATGTCAACAACCTCATTCGCCCATCAACTTTTCGGACGTCCAGCGTCGCGTCGTCCGCCGAAGGCGTCCTCCGTGCCACCGCCGACAGCAGCGCGCAGCCTGGGTCACAATCGTTTATCGTTCAGGCCCTTGCCAGCACACATCAGCTCGTCACGCGCGGCTTTGCAGCGCGCAACGAACCGATCAATGCGCAGTCCATTACCGTGGAAAGTGCGGCAGCACGCGTGAATCGCGCTACCCAGTTGTCCGAACTCAACGGCCAGCAAGGCGTCCCGCGCGGCAGCATCGAAATCACGGCTTCCGACGGCGCGAAAAAGACCGTATCGCTCAGCGATGCGCAGACACTCAACGACGTCGTTGTCTTCATCAACGGCACTG
>JBFWWY010000065.1:0-10086 GCA_050245935.1 Phycisphaerae bacterium
GGTCGTAAGAATGTGGGGCAAGGAATACGAAGTCGCCGCCGAAGTCGTGCAACTCAGCGGCTTCAGCGCCCACGCCGACGAGCACGATCTGCTCCGCATGGCCAAAGAAGTGCAGGGAAAAACAAATCGGTTTTTTCTCGTCCACGGCGAGGAGGAGGCACGGCAATTGCTGAAGCCGAAGTTGGAGCAGCTCGGCTTTGCCGTTGAAACACCACTGCCGGGTGCAAAATACGAGATGTAACTGAATAATCGGTGGGCACGGCCCACCCTACAATTGCCTTGTTTTCCCTTCTCCGTGTCTCCCTGCCTCCGTGGTTGCCTCCGTACTTCCGACGTGCATTTTACGCTGAGAGCTCGGGTGCCCCAGCCTTTCAGGCTGGGGGACTGAACTTTGCTTGCAACTGGAGTAATCAAAGTCTCCTTAATAACGACCAATCAGTCCCCCACCTTAAAAAGGTGGGGCACCCCCTGCTAAATCCGTGGGCACGGCTCGCCGGACAATTGCCTTATCCCCCTCTCCGTGCCTCCGTGTCTCCGTGGTTGCCTTCGTACTTCCTAGGTCAAATCCGCTCCGACAGCACTATGCATCGTCGGCCCCGCCGGTTGCCGTTGAATGACTTCCGCCTCGAAATCCAGCCACTCCGACCAGCGTTCCGCGACGTTGAGTTTCTCCGGCAATTGCTCAGCGAGATTCAGAAACACGCGAAAGTGCCCCGCTTCCGAACTCCACAGCCCCGAATAAATTCGCCGCAATTCCGCATCGTCCGTGGCGCCTGCCAGCAGCGCGAATCGCTCGCACGATCGCGCCTCGATCAACGCGCTCACCGCCAGCCGATCCAGCAAATCCTCCTGCCCGCGGCCCACGCGGACGAACTGCCGCAGGTCACCGGCATAGTTGTTGCGATGCATCCGCTCCAATTCGCCGCCGCGCCGCGCGAGCAGCTTTGTGATCAGCGCCAGATGCTCCACCTCATCGCGTGCGACCGCCGTCAGCACCTGCACCCAATTCTCCGGCGGCGACGGCTCCGGCCAGCGATTGAGCAGCGCCAGCGCATTCACTGCCGCCTTCTTCTCCAGATGCGCATGATCGCTCAACAGCGCGAGCGGCTGCTCCAACACATTCCTCGCCCACACCGCCGGCGTGCGATAGCGCAGCGGCAGATCGTCGACCGTCAGTTCCTTTGCCAAGCTCTATCCTTTCCGCACCAGCCGCGCGACATACGCCCCGTCGCGCCAATCCGATGATTCCGGTCCCCACTGCGGCAGTGTCAGCCGCTCTTCCGCGAGCGAAAATGACGGCGACACCGCGAGAAACTCGCGCACAAAAGCTTCATTTTCGCGCCGTAAAATACTGCACGTGCTGTAAACCAACCGCCCGCCGGGCCGCACGCAACGATGCGCGCGCTCAATTATCTCGCGCTGCAATTTATGCAACGAGACAAAGTGCTTCTCATCCAGTCGCAGCCGTGCCTCGGGCCGCCGCGCCAAAACGCCGCTATTCGAACACGGCACATCGACGAAAACAACAGCAAACGCATTCAGCCATTCGGCCGGCAAAGGCTGATCGCGATTGATCAGCACAACATCCGTGCGAACACCAGCAGCCGCACAGTCCGAACCCCCTGCGCCAAGCGGGGGGCCGAGACGAGCATTGTGCGCGTCCCTGAAATCACCTGAGAATGTGCCCTCGTCAACATTCGTGCATTCCTCCACACCCAGTGTCCTGCACAATGCCGCCATTCGCCGCGCGTCCACATCACAAGCCACCAACAACCCGCGACCTTGCAAACACTGCCGCAGCACCACACTCTTCCCACCGGGCGCAGCGCAAAAATCCAGCACGCGGTCCCCGCACGTCACCATCGCAAATAGCGCCGACTCGCGCGCCGAGACATCCTGCGCGTAAGCTTCCTCAAAAAGAGCCGCCCCGCCCGCTTCTCTCAGTGCCGCACCTTGCAGAAACCGCGGCGACACCTCATTCGACTCAGCGACAATTTCGCGCGGCCACAGAACCAATGGCGGCTCCGCCGTTGAGGCCCAGGCAATTTGTCGCGCGACGCCTTCTTCGAAGCAATCCGTCAACAGCTTCCAGACTGCCGCACCACACCCGCTGGGCGCAGCCGCCGAGTTTGATTCTTCGTCAAAAATTCGCACATCGAAACTGCACGCCTCGTGAAATGAAACGCGCACGAGGTTTACATTGTTCGCGTCCCAGACCGTCCGCTTCTCCGTTCGTGCGCGCAGCAAATTCCGCAATATCGCATTCACCATCCCTCCCGACTTCGCTCCCGCAGCGCGCTTCGCATGGTTCACCGCCTCATCCACCGCCGCGAAATCCGGCACGAAATCGAGGAAGACGAGCTGCGTCGTCGCGACGTGCAGGATTGCACGCAACAGCGGCGAAACTCGCTCCGGTTGATATTTCGCAACGCGCGACAAAATCGCGTCGATCGTCGCACCGCGCCGCACTGAGGTATAAGCAAGCTGCCGCGCAAACGCCGAGTCGTCGTTTGCGCGATCCGGCGCGCGCACCATAAGGGCCGCCGACAGCGAATCCCCCAGCAATGCGCCGCGCCGCCACAGTTCCACAAGTGCATTCGCCGCCATCACGCGTGCGGTGCCCAAAAACTGCGACTCTGCCGCCACTATTCTCTCACCTGCACCAAGCGATCTCCCGCCTGCAATCTCCGGCCATTCGCAAACGCGGCAAAAGGCATCAGATTTTTTCCTGCCGGTTTCATCTCCAGGATGCGCAATCTTCCCGCGCCTGTCTGAAGTGTGCCGTCATCGAGAAACGTCCCCGGCGCGACGCCGCCGCCAGCACGCGCTCCGATTTCTGTGTTCCCGGCTCTTAATCCGTCTTCAATTACGTCCGCACGCGCAATCTGCACGCGATCCACCTTCCCGCTCGCTGAAGAAACAAAATCCGCGCTCGCCCCCGGCCACGACCACAATCCATTTACCCAGTTCTTAAGCTCGCGCGCCGGCAGCGACCAGTCGAGATACCCGTCGGCTTTCTTCAGCTTCGGCGCCCGCGTTGCCAACGATGCATCCTGCACTTTTGGCTCGACGTCTCCGCCTTCAATCAACTGCAGCGTGCTGAGAATCAGATCCCCCGCCAGCGCCGCCAACCGATCGTGCAATTCCGTTGCGGTCTCCGTATCACCAATCGTCAGGGACGCTTTCTCCCACACCGCACCCGCGTCCCACTTCTCATTCAACTGAAACGTCGTCACGCCGGTCTCGCGTTCACCGCGAATGATCGCCCACTGATACGGTGCCGCCCCGCGATACTTCGGCAACAGCGACCCGTGCAGATTGATGCAGCCGTGCGGAAACGCCTTCAGTACCGCCGGGCCGATCTTCTGCCCAAACGCCGCCACGACACCGAGCGCTGCCCCGTCCATCATCGCAAGATGATGCGGCGCGTTGATGTCGTCCGCCTGCACGTGCGGCAATCCCAACTCATCCGCCGCCGCGTGCATCGCGGTCGCCTGCACCCGTTTACCGCGGCCAGCCGGTCGGTCCGGCTGGCTGACGACGCACCGCACGCGATGCCCCGCGTCCACGATCGCGCGCAACGACGGCACCGCAAAATCCGCTGTACCAAAATATATAATGTCCATTTTCAGGCCTTTTTGTCGGCATCAGCGGGGGTGAAGCGGAAATGTTTCTGCATGGAGCAATACCGCCCACGGCTCCGGTGTGTCATAATATCGGGGACTGATTCGTAAACAACACGCCGATGCCGGGCGAACAGCGATTCCGTGCGCATTTCCCCAATCTCGGCGAATCTGGGAGTTTTGAGATGGGAAAACGATTGGGAATGATGATCATTGCCGCTTTTACCGCTGCAGCATGCGCCGCATTCGAATCGCCGCGTGAGGGCGCAGGCTTCGACTATCCGCAGACGCGGAAGGTCGAACAGATGGACGACTACCACGGCACAAAAGTCGCCGACCCCTATCGCTGGCTGGAAGATCTCGACAGTGAAGAGACCGCCGCGTGGGTCAAGGCACAAAATCAGGTCACGTTCGGCTACCTCGAACACATCCCCGAACGCGAACAGATCACACGACGACTGACAGAACTTTGGAACTACGCGAAATATGGCACGCCGTGGAAAGTCGCCGATCGCTATTTCTTCCTGAAGAACGACGGCCTGCAGAATCAGTCGGTGCTCTATGTGGCGGATTCGCTCGATGACGAGCCGCGCGAATTGCTCGACGCCAACAAGCTTTCAAAAGACGGCACGACTGCTGTCGGCACGATCGAAGTCAATGACGATGCGTCGCTGATGGTGTACGGCACGTCGGACGCCGGCTCTGACTGGGTGGAGTATCGCGTGCGCGATGTCGCGACCGGTCAGGACCTCGACGACGTTTTAAAGTGGGTCAAATTCTCCGGTGCCGCGTGGGATGGCGATGGCGACGGCTTTTACTACTCGCGCTACGACGCACCGGAAGAAGGCACCAACGCGCTCGAAACCGCCAACTATTTCCACAAACTTTACTATCACAAAATCGGCACGCCGCAGTCCGACGACGTTCTCGTCTACGACCGTCCGGATCAAAAAGAATGGGGCTTCGGCGGAACCGTCACCGATGACGGCGCGTATCTCGTCATCAACATCTGGCAGGGAACCGAAAAGAAAAACCGCATCTATCTGAAGGATCTCCGCAAAGACGATGCGCCGATCGTCCCGCTGCTCGACAAATTCGACGCCAGCTATTCGTTTATTGATAACGACAAGAACACGTTTTATTTCCAGACGGACAACAACGCGCCGCGCGGTCGCGTCATCGCGATCAATGTACATCATCCCGAACCTGAAAACTGGAAAGAGATCGTCCCGCAGGCCGCCGAAACGATCGAGCAGGTCGATCTCATCAACGATCGTTTTGTCGCGATTTATTTGAAAGATGCCCGCTCTGCCGTCCGCACCTATGCGATGACCGGCGGTGACGAGCAGGAAATCGAGCTTCCGGGCATCGGGGCCGCGGCAGGCTTCACCGGCAAGCGCTCGAACACAGAAACGTTCTACAGTTTCGCCACGTTTACCGCCCCCCCGACGATCTACCGGTACGACTTTGCAACCGGCAGCAGCCAGCTCTATCGCCGCCCGGACGTGGCGTACGATCCCGATCAGTTCGAAACGAAGCAGGTGTTCTACACGAGCAAAGACGGCACGCGCATCCCGATGTTTGTTACCACGAAGAAAGGCGTCGCGCTCGACGGGCGCAACCCGACGCTGCTCTACGGTTACGGCGGTTTCGATATTCCCGTCACACCACGGTTCTCATCCGCGAATATCGTCTGGATGGAAATGGGCGGCATCTACGCCGTAGCAAATATTCGCGGCGGCGGCGAATACGGAAAGGAATGGCACGACGCCGGTCGTCTGAAGAATAAGCAGAACGTGTTTGATGACTTCATCGCTGCTGCGGAGTGGCTGATCAAGAATAAGTACACCGTTCCGGCGAAACTCGCGATTCACGGCCGCAGCAACGGCGGACTGCTTGTCGGTGCCTGTATGACGCAGCGGCCCGACCTGTTCGGCGCCGCGATTCCCGGCGTCGGCGTGCTTGACATGCTGCGCTTCCACAAATTCACGATCGGCTGGGCGTGGGTCTCCGACTACGGAAGCTCCGAAAATGCCGATGAATTCCGCGTTCAGTATGCGTACAGCCCCCTGCACAACATCAAGAAGGGTACGCGCTATCCGTCCACGCTGATTGTCACCGGCGACCATGACGACCGTGTCGTCCCGTCGCATAGTTTCAAGTTCGCCGCCGCGCTGCAGGAGGCACACGCGGGCAAGAATCCGGTCCTGATTCGCATCGAGACCGATGCCGGACACGGTGCCGGCAAGCCGACGTCCAAGCAGATCGAAGAAAGCGCGGACATTCTCGCGTTCCTCGTTCACGAGTTGGACGTCGACATGAAGTCGTCGACCTCTGGTCATGCAATGATGTCGTCCGACTAAAGCAGCCGGATTCCTAACGCCGTGCCGATCCGATCCGTCGGGACGCTCCTTGCCAAACGTATTCCCGACGTACCGGAACGCTCAGCACCCTTTGTAGCGTCCAGCTCCCATGCCGGACGTAGAACTCTTCCAACCGTAACGTCCGGCCTCCGTGCCGGACGTAGAACTCTCCCAACCGTAGCGTCCGGCTCCCATGCCGGACGTAGAACTCTTTCAACCGTAGCGTCCGGCCTCCGTGCCGGACGTAGAACGCCGGCACAGCGTCGAATTCATCCCGCTGCGCATGGAAGTAAGGCTCAAGTTTGTTCAATGTTGAAACTGCGGATGAAGCTCGAGATATCAGTCGCGGAGGGACGAAAACAGCTCAGTCCAGAGCGCATGTCCCCCGCAGATCGCAGAATTGTAAATCCCCGAAGGACGAAAAAACTTTGCACTGCGCAAATTAAACCGATCCGATGCGGCGCACGCCTCGCGCTCGCATATAAAATGGGTAAAGCGAAATGAATCATCCACCGACGAACAGAGATAAAAGAAATGCCCGAGCGATGAATCATCGCTCGGGCCATGCTTCTTCTCCCTCCGGGGAGCACCGAGGCTTTCACTCGATTTCACTGCGGCCGCAATTGCTGCCAGCTTCGCGAACCGTCGTTTTGTTTTCCCCCAGCCCTTCGGATGATTCCTGTCGGTGCATCCCGATTCATCATCCCAACACGGCGGTTAAATTAACCGGCTTATCAGCGAAGAGCAATAGCCCAACTTATGATTCTTTTCTAATTCGCCTATCTTCACCCGGATTTCGTTGAACTGGCGAGAGTATGGAGCAAGCGCAAATGTCGAATGCAAAAACATTTACAAGGGTTCGGGCAATCGCCTCTACGGCCCGAAGAATTTTCGTCTTTTTTTTCTGCGCCGCGACATCACTATCCGTTGGATGCACCATTTCTGCAGCCGGCAAAGAGCGCATCGCGTTGCGAAACAACAACTTAAAACGAACGATCGGCGTTTGGAAAAATTCCGAGGCGCGGCGCCCTGAAAATCTGCGCTGGACTCTCGGAAAAATTCGCGCATCCATTCAGGAAGATCACGCCCGTACGAAGACGATTCCCGAACGTCTGCGAAACTGGGTGCAGGAAGACGCGGTGGACTTCCGCGACAAGCAACCCGAAATCCGCCGCAAGTTCAAGGAAATCATGCAAGGAAATCCGGAGGCAATCCAACCTACCGCCGAACGCATGTTCTTTTGATCCTTGCGGCCGCGGTGTTCTCCCGCCGACAGAAGGTTTCTGCCGGTCTGGACTACTCCTCAAAAAACCCGAACGCATACGCGGCGAATCGAAAACATGGCACAACCGTAACAGGTTCTGCATATTGCCCGTCCACCCACGCCGCGTCGCCAGTGGGCGCAACTGCCACCCGAATTTCGCGATCTCCAGCTTTTATCGCGCCGTGTCCGCTTGCGTCTGCCTGCGCTGCGATGTCGTCCACCAGATAACACGGCCCGCCCTGTCGCGGATTTACCGCGATCATGGAAGACTTCAAAAGTGTTTCGTGCGTTTCGTTCGGAATTCGGCTGACCGGGAATTTCAACTCGTCGGAACCGTAATACCAGCCAAACGTCTGCCGATACAGCCGCAGCCGATCGAGATCGAGCTTCATCACCGTCGTGTCCGGATGCAGCCGCCGCCAAACGTCCCACGGTAACACCGAGAACGGCACGATTCTCAATTCCGCACCAGCGTGCCGACCCGCGATCGCGCCAAACCCGAGCTGTGACCACAGACTTTCGTCCATGCGCGTTTTACCCTGGCTGTAAAACACGAGATTCGAATTGTAAACCAGACCGCTCGTGCCAAATTCCAGCATTTCGTTCGCCACGCGTCGATCGAATACCACCGTGCTGTCGCAGAGCGGATCGTATGTCACCACTATCGGCACGCCGCCGACGTCGTCGTTCACCACCTGGTGCCACGCGAGCAGCCGCAGCGGATACGCGGTCGCGACGCCGTCGATCATCACCCCCGCAACAAGATCGGAACCGACGATGAATTTGTGGTGATGCTCTTTGCGCAGATATTTGTGGAATTCATTGGCTTCCGCGACCGTCAGCTTGTCGGGATTCGTCAGCGGCCGAATCCCGTCGCGCGGATACCCGGCGGCAACGAAATACGCATCGTCTACCGTCAGATTCGACGTGTCATAGCCGTAGGAATCAATGTCGACACCGTTACCGATCGCCCGATCGTTCCACTGACTGATGATCACGCTGCCCCGCCAGATAACGACGGCAACGACCAACAGCGCGGAGAGAATGACAATGTACCCACCGCTGGTGAGAAAACTCCGAAACCGCGAAGATTTTCTTGTGCCTTCACTCGTTTCCGGGCTCTTCGCTTGCGACGTGGCAAAATCCGCAAAAGGCATGATCCACACGGCTAATGATCCACAGCGATCAACGCAAAAATGAGCGGCAAGTAAAGGATGGAGCCAAGAAAGAGATTACGGGCGTTGGGTCGGCTGCGGTCCATACAAAAGCGCACGCCGAGCCACGTGATGCCGAGCCCTGCGACGATTGCGCCCGCAAGAAAAATTGTGCCGCACAAACCAAGTTCGACAAAGCCGAATGAAATCGGCAGCAGCAACAGTGCATATCCCAGCGCCGTTCCCGCGGTCACGCGACCCGTCGGATCGATCTCCGGCAACATGCGATAGCCGGCATCGTGATAATCCTGCCGGTACATCCATGCGAGCGCAAAAAAGTGCGGAATCTGCCACGCGAACAGCAACGCCGCCAGCAGCAGCGTGCCGCCGTCAATTTTCCCCGTCACCGCAACCCAGCCGATCATCGGCGGAATCGCACCGACGATCGCGCCGACGAATGTGTTCAATGAAGAGCGCAGCTTCATCGGCGTGTAGACCAGCGCGTAGAGCGCAATGGTCGCCAACGCCAGCACGCCGGCGAGAATGTTCACCAGCCAGAACAGCAAAGCCGGCCCGGCGATTCCGCAGACCGCAACAACCAGCAATGCATCCGACGATCGCAACCGCCCGGACGGGATCGGACGATTCTGCGTTCGCCGCATGCGTGCGTCGAGATCGGATTCGAGCCATTGATTCAAACCATTTGCGCCCAGCGCCGCCAGGGTCGTGCCCAGCATCGTCGCGAGCAGCAGGCCCCAGTTGGTTGGCCCCTGTCCCGTGGCGAGCACAAAGCCCATCAGGGTTGACATCACCACCATCGCGCTGAGTCGCGCTTTGGTGAGATCCAGCAGCAGCACAATCGAGGTCCGCAGGCTTCGCGGACCTGCCGCAGCGCGCAGCGGTACCGCGACGTCAGCGGCGGGTGTTGTCGAGATCGTGCTCAAAATGGGGTTCCAAAAAGCAACTTCGTTTCGTTTGTATGGTAGACCAATCTGCCCATTCTGACGAATCTGCCGTGCGGCGGATTTGCAGCGATTTCACGTTTCCTGAAACGGCGATTCTCGCGGTGTAGTGTACCGCGATCATGCGCCCTACAATCCCGAAAATGACCACAAAATCCGCCGAATTTGCCGCCTTCTCAGCGCACGAAACGCGATCGAAACAAATCGATCCCGCCGACCTTCTCACGATCGGTTTCGGTACCTCCGTCGCAATGTGGGCAGTCGGCTATTTTGGTCGCTTGCCGATTGGCGACGGCGTCATGCTGCCGAACGCCGCCATTCTCAGCGCGTTGGCAGCATGCATGATCCTTGCGGGCTGGGCCGCAGCGGTCACGATCGCGCGCCCGCTCCAGCGCCTATGGACAGCCGGCCTGATCACCGGTGGGCTCAACCTGCTCGTGCTCGGCAGCGTCATCGGGCGCGATACACCGCAGGAGATGATGCGGGTCGCGGTGCTGTGGGTGCCCTCGCTCGTGCTCGTCACCGTTCTGTTGATGTATGCCGGTGCGGCGGCACGGCTAGCAATTCTGCCTTCCGCTGAAAGAAATTCCCGCGAGCGCGACTGGCGCGCCGCGTTTGCGCTAACGTGTGTCGCGGCAACGACCGTTATGCTGGCGCTCGGCGGCGCGGTCACGGGATTCGAAGCCGGCCTCGCGGTCGTCGATTGGCCGAACAGCTTCG
>JBFWWY010000066.1:0-10012 GCA_050245935.1 Phycisphaerae bacterium
TTCGTCGCGGCTGCTGCGGATCAGGCGGCCAAAGCCCTGACGAAGGCGCAAAATCGCGTCGGGCACCTGGTAGTCGAAAAATGGATTGCCGCCGGTTCTACGGATGTGTTCGAGCCGTGCTTCGTAGAGCGGGCGATCAGGGAACGTAAATGGCAGGCGTGTGATGATGACGTTGGACAGCGCTTCGCCGACGACGTCGACGCCCTGCCAGAAGCTGTCGGTACCGAAAAGCGCGGCGCGCGGGGTTTCACGAAAGGTCGCGAGCAACTGGCTGCGGCTGCCGTCCTGTCCCTGACACAGAATCGAATAGCCTTCGATCTCCAGTTCGTTGCGGACCTGCGTTGCGACGTCGTTGAGCATGCGATAACTCGTGAACAGCACGAACGCGCGGCCTTCCGTCATGCGGAGATAGTGGACAATTGCCTGCGCGGAAGCGTCGGCAAATGCCGCCTGATCGCTGGGTTCGGGCATGCCCGCCTCAACATGAATCGTGACCTGCCGTTCGAAATCGAACGGCGAATCGAGCTGAAACTCCTCGGCTTCCGGCCGACCCAGCCCGCCGAGAACATGCGCGAAGGGCTCCTTGCCGGCGGTCGCGAGTGTCGCACTGGTCAGGATGACACTTTTGACGCGATCGAAGAGCATCGTTTTCAGTTGTGGGCCGATGTCGAGCGGGCCAGCGTGCAGCGTGATGCGGCTTTGATCGCGTGACTCGGTGTCAATCCAGTAAACGTGGTTCTCCATTTCCTGGGCATGAATCGCGCCGAGCGTCGTGGCGGCATCGGTGAGGCGATCGATGAAGGACCTCGCTTCGGACTTGTCGTCGTCCTGGGGCAACTCTGTGAGCAGCGGACGTAGATGTTCTGCTACACCGTGGAGCTCGGAAGACAGCTTGTCTTCGATCGTCAGCGGCGCGACGAGGCGACCGTTGGCGCGGCCGCGACTCGCTTGCCACGACCAGACCTGATTGAAATACGTCGTACAGGTCGCGGCAGCGGACACGACAGCGCGGCGCTGCGATTCGTCGCCGACGGAAGCGAGAAAGCCGCGGCCGGTGCGATCATTGAAAAGCTGCGAAAGCAGATGTTGAATCTGAACGTTGGAAACAGAAACGCCGAAGTGATCGGTCGCGACGTTCGCGAAGGTGTGCGCTTCGTCGAGGATCACATAATCGTAATCGGGAATCACACTCGTCTCCCGTTGACGCAGGAGTAGATCCGCCACAAACAGGGCGTGATTCACAACCAGAATTTTGGCGGCTTCGGCGCGACGGCGCGCGCGTTGATAGAAACATTGCGCAAATGTCGGGCAGCGGCGGCCCTGACAGTTGTTGCTTTCGCTGCGCACCTGTTCCCAGACATCCAATGCCGGCATCATCGGCAGGTCGCTGAGCGAACCGTCGCTGGTTTCGTAGGCCCAGTCTTCGATGCGGTGCAGGGTTGTTGTCGCCGCTTCGTCGCGCTGGCCGCCTCGCTGTTTTTCACTCGCGATGCGGAGACGGCGCAACCCGAGATAATTTCGCCGGCCTTTAACCAGTTCCGCGCGAATCTCGGCATCGAGCGCGTCGAGCACCAATGGGATGTCTTTCTCGATCAATTGTTCCTGGAGCGCAATGGTGTGCGTGCTGATGACGATGCGGGCATTCTCGCGCATGGCCAGTTCGACCGCGGGTACGAGATACGCAAGCGTTTTACCAACGCCCGTGCCGGCTTCGATCGCAAGATGGCGCTCGTCGACGAATGCCGTCGCGACGCGCGCCGCCATCTCCATCTGTTGCGGACGCACTTCGAATTGCGGAAGTCTGTTCGCGATCGGCGAATCGGCGGCGAGCAGGTCAGCGATCGCGCGGCGTTCAGACTTTGCCGAGTTCACGCACGAATTCCATGGTGAAGAGCGTGACGAGGAAGAGTGTGCCGACAACAACAATCGTGCCGAACGCGGTGACGAATGTCGCGCCGCTGAACCACCCGTCGCGCATCGTCGCGAGAATATGCGGCCGCGCGAGAATGAGCATGCTGACGATCAGTGCGCCGGAAGTCAGCGGCACTGTAATCGAATGAATATAGCTGTAGAGCCAGAGACTGCGGTTCACCGGCTGCTCGCGACCTTCGAGATTGCGGATGAAGTGGCCGCGCACGATGTATTCGACGGCTTCGTTGCCGTCGTCGTCAACCACTCTTCGGATGCCGCCGTTGTAGGCGTCGCCGCCGACGGATGCATAGGTGATTGTGTAAATCAAAAAGTTCAGCAGGCCAACAAAGATGATCCAGATACAGATCGAATTGCGACGACGGCGCGGGAGCCGATCGACCGGGCAGAGTGGTTCGGTCGGCAACGGATCGACGGAAGCGTCTAGCGCCGGCAGCGGCTCTTCGAACGAGGACAATGCATCGTCGAGCGGCCTTGTCACGCGCGTGCCCCCACCGCAGCAATCACGCCTTCCGTCGGAGAAGATGCGGTAGCGTAAAGCCTCTTCGGAATGCGGCCTGCGCGGTGCGCGTAGTATCCGGCGTCGAGCGCATGCCGCATCGCGTGGGCCATCATCACAGGATCGGTCGCACTCGCGATGCCCGTGTTGAGCAGTACGCCGTCCGCACCGAGTTCCATCGCAACCGTCACGTCCGAGGCCGTTCCCACGCCGGCGTCGACGATCACGGGAAACTTGTCATCTTTGCTTTTCAGCTCCTCGAGGGTAATGCGGATGTTGTTGGCATTGAGGATGCCCTGGCCGCTGCCGATCGGCGAGCCGAGCGGCATGACCGATGCGACGCCGGCGTCGCGCAGCTTGCGGGCCATGACCGGGTCGTCGTTGCTGTACGCGAGAACGCTGAAGTCTTCGTTGATCAGCAGTCGCGCCGCTTCGAGCGTTGCGATCGGATCGGGCAGGAGCGTCTTTTTGTCAGCGAGCACTTCCAGCTTGACCCACCGCGCGCCGCGGTTGCCCATGCCGTCGAGTAATTCCCGACCCAGACGCGCGGACCGCACAGCATCTTCGGCGGAAAAACACCCCGCGGTGTTGGGGAGAATCGTATATTTATCCAGGTCGAGAAAGTCGAGCAGGCTCTTGCCGGCGGCGTCAAAAAGCCGCTCGCGACGAACCGCGACCGTCACGACGTCGCAGCCGGAGGCGTCGAGCGCGGCGCGCATCTGCTCGTAATCCGGCTTCCCGTCCTTCAGGTATTTTCCGGTTCCGACGAGCAGCCGCGACCGCAGCGTAAATCCGGCGATTTTGAGCGGCGGAATCTCCATCAGCCGCCCCCTACCAATGTCACGATTTCGATGGTGTCGCCGTCGGCGATTGTCTTGTCCGGATACTCCGCGCGGCGCACGAGTTCCCGATTGACTTCAATCGCGACGCGATTCGGCGTCAGCTCATATTGCGCAATGAGTTGCGCGAGGTTCAGCGGGCCTGCGATTTCCGTTGTCTGCCCGTTGACGGTGATGGTCATGATTTGCCTCCACCGGCATTATAGAGGCATTCCTGCTTCCGTTCCCGGTTTGTGTGCAACCTTCTTCCTGCGGCTTGCGGCGATGTTGAGAAATTCCACAAACAAAGAGAAAGCGATCGCGAAGTAGATGTAACCCTTCGGCACATGATGACCCATGCCGTCGGCGATCAGCATGACGCCGATGAGAACGAGAAACGCGAGCGCGAGCATCTTCACCGTGGGATTCTTTTCGATGAAGTGACTGATCGGGTCGGCGAACAACATCATGACAATCACGGAAACGACGACGGCGGCAATCATGATTTCGATGTGCTTGGCCATGCCGACCGCTGTAATGACCGAATCCAGCGAGAAAATAATGTCGATCATCATGATCTGGGCGATTGCCGCCGAAAATGAGGCGACGCGCTTCTTCGGTCCGGTTCCTTCCGCATCGGGACCGATGCGATGGTGAATCTCGTACGTCGCTTTGGCAACGAGAAACAGTCCGCCGACGATCAGGATCACGCTCTTCCAGGAATACTCGTGTCCCCAGAACGTAAACAGCGGCTTGGTGAGGCCCATGATGAAGCCCAGACCCAGCAGCATGACGATGCGCATGCCCATCGCGCCCAGCAGACCGAGCTTGCGGGCGCGCGATTGCTGTTCCGGCGGCAGTTTGCCGGTGAGAATGGCGATGAACACGATATTGTCGATGCCGAGAACGATTTCGAGCGAGGCCAGCGTTAAAAACGCGGTTAGGCTTGCAAAGGTCAGTAACTCGGCAAAATTGATGTCAAACACGTAGCAGCTCCCCTGCGCGATATTTCAATGTTTTTCACTGCGCGTGGGAATCGTATCGCGTGGCATCCGGTATGAAAATATTGAAGATCGGCGCCGACCAAAAAAGAAAAGAATCGGGCCCGAACCCCGATGGAGTCGGGACAGGCGGCCCGGCTCCGATTCGTTCGCCACTGCTTTTTGGCGCGCGTTACTCTTCTTTCTTTTCTTCTTCTTTCTTCTGCTCTTTTTCCTCAACCTTCGCGTCGACGTACTTCTTCACCTGATCTTCCAGCGATTTGCCTTTCAGGCTACCGCCGCGCTCCAGGACTTTGCCGGTGTCGGCGTCGATGAGAATCGGCGTGGGGATCGCGCTGATGTGGTAGGCCCCGGCAATCTCGTTGGAATCGGTGTAGATGTTCAACCACTTCATTTCCTTCTTCGCCGCGAATTCTTTGACGCGATCCTCGGAACGGTTGCGCGATTCGTCGAGCGAGACGCCGATGACCGCAAAGTCGTCGCCCACGTATTTGTCATGTACTTTGACGAGATTGGGGATTTCGCGCACGCACGGCGGACACCACGTCGCCCAGAAGTCGATCAGCACGATCTTGCCTTTGTACGCTTTCGGAAAGTCCACTTTGTCGCCGCCGATCGCTGTCGTGGTAAACGTCGGCGCTTCCTGTCCCTTGCCAACGGCATCGGTCATCAGCACTAGATGCTGCTCGTTGGTGAATGCGATCGCGGCGATCGTGACCGTCGCAAGGCCGGCGAGGCCGAGCAGTTTCAATTTCATAGGTGTGAACCCTTTCTTTGCAGTCAGTACAATTGTTAGATGCAGCGTAGTCCTGAGAACCGCGGCCGCGTCGCGTTTCACTCGTTATATTCCCACGAAAACTGCGCACGCGCGCGGGGTTTCGCTACAATTTTGTTGCCGTGGACGCGATTTCGTTAGCGATTTCCCGGCAGTTTAACGATTTTCGACATTCCGGAGCGACGGCAGATGACTTTGCTGGCACCGCCAATTGATATTATCGACCCCGCCCTGGCATCCATCCGCGAAAAAGTTGTGGCCAACCAACGGCTCACCCGGGAGGATGGCCGCGCACTCTTCAAAAGCCGCGATATTTTCACCATCGGCGAGCTTGCAAACCTCGTCCGCGAGCGGCGGCACGGGCGTCAAGCGTATTACAATATCAACCAGCACATCAACTATTCCAATTTCTGTGTGCTGCGGTGCAAGTTTTGCGCGTTTTATCGGCCTTTCGACAAGGCGGGCGACCACGCCGAGGATTCGTACGAGCTGTCGGTCGAAGAAGTCGTCGAACGGTGCCAAGGTGCGGCGAAAGCGGGCGCGACCGAGGTGCACATCGTCGGCGGGCTGCATCCCAAGCTGCCGTTCAGCTATTACACGGATATGTGTCGCGGGATCAAAGCCGCTTGCCCGACGCTCGCGATCAAAGCCTTTACAGCGATCGAAATCGTGCATTTTACGCGAATCACAAAGCCTCGGCTGAATATCGAGGAAGTGCTGATCGCACTGCGCGAAGCCGGGCTGGACACACTTCCCGGCGGCGGCGCGGAGATCTTCGACGATCGTGTTCACGACGAAGCGTACAAAGCGAAGGTCGGCGAAAAGCACTGGTTCGACGTCCACGACACCGCACACCGGCTCGGCATCCCGACCAACGCCACGATGCTGTATGGGCATATCGAAAATGCGGATGAGCGGATCGAGCATTTGATTAAACTGCGCGATCAGCAGGATCGTTCGCTGGCGCGCTGCGCGAATGACGAATGTCGAATGACGAATGACGAGTGGAAAAGTCATGATGCAACCCGACACCCGACACCCGACACCCCTGCTCACGGCGCGAAAATTAAACCCGCCGCTTTCCAGTGCCTCATCCCCCTCTCCTTCATTCCCGACGGCTCCGAGCTATCGCACTTGCCCGGGCCGACCGGACTGGACGATCTCAAGACGCTCGCGATCAGCCGGCTGATGCTCGACAACTTCGATCACATCAAGGCGTTCTGGATCATGCAGTCGCCGAAGCTGTCGCAGGTTTCGCTGAACTGGGGCGTGGACGATTTCGACGGGACGGTCGTGTGGTACGACATCACCAAACGCGAAGGTCGCGGCACGAACCATCAGGAGCTGACGGTCGATCAGATTCGGCGGCTGATTCGCGAAGCAGGCTGCGAGCCGGTAGAGCGGGATTCGTTTTATCGCGAAGTCGTGCGGTAGTGCGGTAGGATGCGTCCGCGACGCATCGTTCGTTACGGTCGTTTGTGATGCTATGGAGTTTTCATGGTCGCCGCAGGTGTCCACAGCAGCATGCCAAAGCAAGGCCGTCGGCATGGCACCCGGCAAAACTAAACCCTTGGGTGGAAACTCCTGAATGGTCGAACTTCTGTCGCTGGCAATGGCCGATGGCTCTCGAAAGTTCGGTGATTTACCCCAAACCAAAATGTGGAACACCTTGCGGGATCATATCGAACGGCTGGACGGAGCCGAGCTGACAAGCTTCGTTTGTGATCGCGTGACGGAGGCGTGGATCGATTTTCGTTACGCTGGGCACGAGTTTTCCATCAACGATCAGCTTGCCACTTACTGGTTCTTTGTAACAGATCCAGACTGCCCGGACGAAATTCTCAAATCCGTGCTGGATCATTTCGGCGAATTATTGCTGACATGAAGCGTCCAATATGGCACCGTGAGTACTGAGCGAAAAAGCTCGGGGACCAAAAGCATGGCCGCCACATTCCGACCTTTAGTCGCCATGCAGCTTGGAAATCTCAAACACAGCGCGCTGATTATGAGAGAATTTCTTACCGGTTGGAGTCTCACCGCACCGCGAATCCGTAGGTAGTTATTGCATGAGCGACGCTGTCACATCGCACGATAACCTACTCTCTCGTCGATCGACGATGGCTCCGCTTGTGGGGGCAGTGCTAATGCTTGCTCTAGCGTGGACATGCTGGCCGCAGACCTGGTGGGAATTGGAGCGTGTTGAAGTAGCCCACGCTAAATCGGATTCCGAGGTCGGGGTTTTCGTTTACGGAATGCGAAAGCTTGCCGTTGCTGGGGGTTTTTCCTGGCTATTGATAGCTAGTGGGCTACTCGCCAATTTGGCCAGCCGCCGGGCAAGGGCATCGGGTAGCCGTGTTCGCACTGTCGGTCGCGCGATACTGGTCGTCGCGATCATGTCGCTCGCCGTGCAATGTCTATTTGTTGGTCCAAAGGAATTCTTTGGAGGCCTCGTAATGGCTATATTTGGACCAATTGACGCATTCTTGATGCCCATTCAGATTTTTTTGAGCTTCTGATACCGGGTGCCATCTATGAGCGAGTCTCCGTCAAGCGGTGGGCGGGAAGTTTCGGGATTGGTCAACCATCTATTCGGCATCACCGGTTCTGGCGCGCCACTTGGCACAATACGATCGGCCTCATTCATGCTCGCGGCGGATCCGACACGCAATGCCTGTCGCCTGCCATGGCACCCTGAATCTTGAGCAGTAACGCCACAATTGAATGTCCAGTCAGTCAGGGCAGCAACGATGCGTCGCGGACGCATCCTACCGGACTACGGGGACCCTTTCTCACGCTTTCACCTTTTCACTTTATCACCTGATTTCCGCGTCTCTTTGTCAGCGCGCGAGCGATCCTCTACCATCAGTGCATGAGCGAAAACAACGCAAAACAGCAGGAAATTGGTGCCGCGTTGCGGCAGGTGATCGATCCGACGACCAGCAAGGACGTCGTGTCGCTCGGCTATGTCCGCAGTGTCGGCTTTGCCGACGGCGAAGCGGTCGTCGAATATCAATTGCCCGATCATCTCGCTGGGTCGGCGATCGAGCAGGAGATCCGCAAGCGGACGAACGCGGCAACGCTGATGGTCGACGGCGTGGAGAAGGTGGAAATCCGCGTGCGCGCCCCGGCCGCGGCGGCGCCGCAGGCCAAGGCACTGCCCGGCGTGAAACACGTCATCGCGGTCGGCGCGGGCAAAGGCGGCGTCGGGAAAAGCACCATCGCGGTGCTGCTGGCGGCGGGATTGCAGCGCGCCGGAAAGACGGCGGCGGTGCTCGATGCTGACGTATACGGCCCGTCCGTCCCGAAACTCACCGGCACCGAAGGCGAGCAGCCTTACGCCGACGAACAGGGTCGTATCGTCCCGCCGGAATCGCGCGACGGCATCAAAGTGATGAGCATGGGCTTTCTCGTGCCGCCGGATGAGGCGATCGTCTGGCGCGGGCCGATGGCGCAGAAGTACGTGAAGGAATTCATCGATCGGGGCAACTGGGGCGATCTCGATTTTCTGATCGTCGATCTGCCGCCGGGGACGGGGGATATTCCGCTGACGCTGGCGCAGTCGATTCCATTGACCGGCGCGGTCGTGGTGTGTACGCCGCAGGACGTGGCGCTGATCGACGCGGTAAAGGCGCTGCGGATGTATCAGAAGCTCGGCGTCGAGGCGCTCGGCTTTGTCGAGAACATGAGCTATTACATCAGCCCGGCGGGCGGGGATCGCGAGTACATCTTCGGTAAAGGCGGCGTGGAGCGCGCCGCGAAGAAGAACAATGTGCCGTTTCTCGGCGGCTTGGCGCTCTGCCAGCTCATTCGCGAGTCCGGCGACGCAGGCACGCCGATGGATTGCTTCACGCACGCGCCGGAATACATCGTCGATGAGCTGGACGCGATCGTCGCGAATCTGCTCGAGCAGGTTGAACGACACGCGGCGGAAGCCGCGCCGTTGCCGACGATTCGGATGCGGTAGTGTGCGGTTTCCGATTGAGGTGTGCCGCCCCTGCCGGGGCTGTTTTCCGCAGATCAATTCACCGGATGCTTACGCACCCGGCTAAAGGCTTTCGTCCCTTCGGGACTGAAGACAGACTTATTCTCACGAGCGCCGCGAGATCACCGCGCTGATTTCAGATCTGCCGGCTTGCTGCGTCCGGCACGGAGGCATCCCGACACGTCGGGACTACTCAAATGCGCCGCCCGGCACGGAGGCATCAGTGTAGGGACTACTCAAATGCGCCGTCCGGTACGGAGGCATCCCGAAGTGTCGGGACGACGTAAATGCGCCGTCCGGCACAGGGGCACGGACGCTACTGACCGAATCCGCTTTGCATTTGTGCCATGTCGCGCACGTCGACGTCGAAGTCTTCGTTGCCATCGCCTTGCAGGCAGAAGTTTCCGTTGCTGTAACTCATGTCAGGGCCCTGCAGACAGAACAGGAACAGGTTGAAGTCGTTGCTGTCGAGGTCGCCGTCTTCGTCCATATCACCGACGAGGTCGATATCGGGACAAAGCATGAAATCGTGTCGCGAGATGTCGCCGGCAAAGACGAGAATCCCGGAATCATTCGCCTGCGGGCAGTCGATGCTGTTTGCGGAAACATTGTACGAAGTGCCGCCGGCCGTGGCGGGCAGCAGTGTGGCAACGTAATAGCCATTCCCGTCGGTGTATATCGTAGGTTGACCCGGAATGGTGATCGTCGCGCGCTCCACCGGCTGATTTGTCGTATCGTTGATGACCCGTCCCCACAACGTGCCTTCTGTCGCCGTGGCAGGATTGCGCCACGGCATTTCCGGGACAGTGGCTGTCGTAGTAAACAAGTTGTTCGGCAGATAGCTCGTATACCATGTCCAATCCGCTTCGGGCGTGCCGTTGGTGTTCTCGTCGGCCGTTGCGTCATAAGAAAAAGTAACCACGCCTTCCGCGCCGGCATTCAGCGCATACGCGAGCTGCGCGACGCTGTTGGCTTTTGTGTTGAGATACGCGCCCTGGCCGCAGGAAA
>JBFWWY010000067.1:0-10003 GCA_050245935.1 Phycisphaerae bacterium
TTCAAGTGTTCGATTCCCGACCGGTTCGGCTATATTTCCGCAATCGATTCACAAGTACCCCGGAGAGTCGTATGGTCATTGTCAACACGGAGACGGTTCCTGGTCACGCCATTCGTGAAGTGAAGGTCCTCGTACAAGGGAAAACAATTCGAGCGAAGCACGTCGGTCGTGACATTGCCGCTGGGTTGAAGAATCTTGTCGGGGGGGAGCTTAAGGGGTACACGGAGTTGCTCACCGAGGCCCGCCGCCAAGCAGTCGAACGGATGATGTCGCAGGCACAGCAACTGGGTGCGAATGCGATTGTGAACGTCCGCTTCACCACCAGTGCGGTGACGCAAGGTGCGGCGGAGTTGTACGCCTACGGTACTGCAGTCGTATTGGAGCGCGACTGATGGATCCGATGTTCATCATTCTCCTGCAGTTTTCCGTTGTGCTGATCCCCCTCGCGCTGGGTTTCCTCGTGGGAACCTACACGGAGCAGCGACACTTCGCTTCGCTCGCGCGCCGCGAAGCCGATTATCAGCACGTCGTGGTTTCAAACTTGCGTACCGTGACAAATCCACAATCTGTTCGGCAGGCGGAACTGCTGATGGCCGACGCCGTGATGGCGACGGATTATTTCAAGGGGTTTGTTGCGGGGTTTCGCAACCTGATCGGTGGCCGTGTTCGTTCTTACGAGACGCTGATGGAGCGGGCCCGCCGGGAGGCGCTGCTGCGTCTGCTGGAGCAAGCGCGACGTCTGGGTTATGCGGAACTGTGGAACGTGCGTTTTGAGTCCTCCAATATCATGAGTGGTGCACGCCGCACGCCGTCGGTCAGTGTAGAGATTTTTGCTTACGCGACCGCGGTGTCGCGGACATCTGTTTCGGCGGATTCCCGCACATGAGCCCGAGTTCGCACGATCCGTCCGTGTTCGAAGAGCCGAATTTCCGCGGACACTCTCAAGTCGATCCTTCCGAGAGTCTCGCGGACGAGCTTCTGCGACGAGAGCGTGCGCGTTCGCGGGTTCGCGGCAATGAAGAAAGTGTCTTCGACGAACCGGATTTTCTCCCCGGCCGCGCGCCCGAACTGATCACCCGAGACTGGTGTTGTTCCCGGTGCGGGTACAATCTTCGGGGGTTGCGAACCGGCGACCGTTGTCCGGAATGTGGCAGGATCGAACTGTACCGGCCACCCCCGCCTGACGAGAAGGGGTACGCCAGTCAACTGCAGGCTCGGATCAACGCAACAACGACGTCGGCTGCCTGGCGCACCACACTCTTTCTGGCGCTGGTGGGAGGGCCGTGGGCCGTGGTGGCGGCATTCCTGCCCATCGACCCGGCATTTCCATTTGCGAGTTTCATTCCCCTGCACGTGATTTTCACCGGGCCGATTGTCGAAGAGGTCATGAAGATCGGCGTGGTGGCCACGGTGCTGGAGATCGCCCCACACCGCTTTCGGCATGAAGCTCAGATTCGTATTGCTGCCGTGGGCGCGGCGTTTTCATTTGCCGCGATTGAAAATTTGATCTACACGTTCGTCTACTTTCCGAACCACTCCGTCTGGTTTGCGATTTACCGCTGGACGGTTTGCGTTGCACTCCACGTCGGCTGCACCTCGGTCGCGACCGGCGGACTGATCGGCGTCTGGCGGCGCACCAAGATGGAAGGCCGGCGGCCGATTATTACCCGTGCCATCCCCGCGCTGCTGATCGCAACGGTTTTACACGCGGCGTATAACCTATCGGTCCTGCTCTACGAAATCGCGACCCGGTAAACGCCGGTATCTGTCAGACAATGCCGCCTTGTGAATTCGCGCCGGCGGCTCGTATTTTTTTCCGGCAGCACCCCCTCTGTATGGCTGAGTACGCACGTTGCCTGGCAGCACGCGTACGATCTCCGTCGGCGTGGTGCGTTAACGGATCCCGGCAGGTCGGTCGCGCATCACCCGGCGGTATTGGAACTTTCGGCGGAAATCTTCGGCACCTGAAAACTGGAAATTTGCCGAATTTTTCCCGCCTGCCGATACTCTATTGGGATAACCGTTCCGGGAGACCATAAAATGACCGAGACTGTTGAGAAAAAACTGGATTCGCTGACGATCTTTTTTCCGTGCTACAACGAAGAGGCCAACGTCGACCGTGTGACGCGGGCGGCGGTCGCGGCCGGCAAGCTGGTCACCGACGATCTGGAAGTGATCATCGTTAACGATGGCAGTAAAGACGGCACCAAAGAGAAAGCCGACGCGCTGGCGGCGGAAATTCCGGAAGTTCGCGCCGTCCACAACAATCCGAATCGCGGCTACGGCGGTGCGCTGCAGCGCGGTTTCCGGGAAGCGACGAAGAAGTGGGTTTTCTACACGGACGGTGACGGGCAGTTTGATCTTGCGGAGCTTCCGAAACTCCTTCCGCTCCTCAAGACCCATGACATCGTGTCTTGCTACCGCATCAACCGGCAAGATCCGTTCATGCGAAAGGCCAACGCCTTCGCGTGGGGCACGCTGGTGAAATCGCTGTTCAGTTTCCGCGTTCGCGACGTAGACTGTGCGTTCAAGCTCTATCCGACCAAGCTGTTCCACGAAATTGAAATGAAGAGCACCGGCGCGTTGATCGATACTGAGATTCTCGCGCGTGCCACCAAGCTCGGCTATAAGATCGGGCAGATCGGCGTCCATCACTATCCGCGCACGGCGGGCGAGCAAACAGGCGCGAATATCAAGGTCATCATGCGGGCCTTCAAAGAACTGTTCAAACTGCGCAAGGATATCGCGACGACCGGTGCGACAAAAAAGTCGATTGACGCGCCGCGCGTCGCCTGAGTTTCAAACTTCTCATCAGCTTCCCGAGCACGCGCCCGTGCCGTCGAATGACGGTGCGGGCGTCTTGTTTGCTATGGATCAGCGCCGCGCGCTCCGATTTGAATCGCGACAGCTGATCAGGTTACATTCTCCCACTGATACGATTCACGATGCGAATGGAGGAATGGTGATGACGCGGATCGGAATTTTGATCATTGCAGCAGCTTGCACGTTCTTCGGTGCACGCGCTGAAGATTTTTCGTTTGTGCATATCAGCGATACGCATTTCAATCCGCATCACGCGAATTCGCCTCCTGCAGTGCTTCGTGCGGCCGACTCGTTTCCGTGGCTCGCTGAGCAGACGCGCGGCGTGATCAAGCTGCCGTTTCGCGAGCTTGAGGTACCCGCACCGTCCTTCGGCATCGTCACCGGCGACTTGTTCGAATACGGCGTCATCGACGATACTTGGGAGCAATACGACCGCGCGTTCGCGGATCTGCCCTATCCGATGAAGCCCGTCACCGGCAATCACGACAATACCTGGCATGCGATTTACGCCGACATGCGGCGAACGTGCGGCGGCGAGAATTATTCGTGGGACCAGCATGGTTGCCATTTCATTGCCCTTTCGTCAGCATCGCCGCAGGAGCCGCTGCCTTCGTTTGATGCGAAAACGCGGGCGTGGTTGAAAGATGATTTGTCACGCGTTGCGAAGGAAACGCCGATTTTCATCGCGTTTCATCACCCGATGGACGATACGACCCTCGCGCCGGCTGAATATGACACGATGATCGATCTGTTGCGCGATCACAACGTTGCGCTGCTGCTTTATGGGCACGGGCATTCGGTGCGACGCAAAGATCACGACGGCATTGAGGGAGTCATGGGGGGCTCGACCTTTGGCGGCAACACAGGCTTTGGGGTCGTCAGCCTCAAGAACGGACGGTTGCGATATCACTATCGTTTCAAGGATGAAAAACGGGAAGGCGTCGAAAAGAACGGCGGTTGGAAAGCAGTGTATCGCGCGAAACTGGCAGAAGCGCCGGCAAGACGGCTGTTTAAGATTGCATCGCCGACGGCACATTCCGTTGTGCGGCGCGGCGATCTTGATGTGCAGCTTGAATTTGCAGGCGATCTGAAGGCTGACACTTTTGAAACATTTGCGTTCACGCTCGACGGCGCGCCGATCAGTCCGGAGAAGGAGGAGGGTGGCAGATTCTCGCTGAAATCGGCGGATGCGAAGAAGGGCTGGCACTGGCTGACGGTGCGCGGCCGGCTCGATGAGAAGACGACCGACTTGCGCACGGTCGCGTTCGTGTTGAGCGACGGAGAAACGCCGTGGAAATGGCGTGCGACGATTCCCGCCGCCCTGAAAGCTGCGCCGGTCATCGTTGATGATCTGGTGATCGCATCCTGCAATGACGGGAAGCTGATCGCAGTTGATCGAACGACCGGCGAGAAAAATTGGGCATTCGAGACCGGCGGCGAAATTCTGGGTACGCCGACATGGGCGGGAGAGGTGCTGGTGTTCGGTTCCGGTGATGGGCATGTCTACGCCGTCGATCGCGCGGGCAAGCAAATCTGGAAGCACAACGCGCGGAATCCTGTCTACGGTTCGCCGGTGGTGGCGGATGGCGTGGTCTATATCGGCGACAACGGAGGATATTTTCACGCACTGGATTTGAAGACCGGTGCGCCGCGGTGGAAGTATGACCGCGCGGATTTTTCCATTGAGCAGCAGGCGTGCGTCGTCGGTGACAATGTCGTGTTCGGTGCGTGGGATGGCTATCTTCATGCGGTCAATCGGCGCGACGGATCGCGTGCGTGGAAGGTGTGGGGGCCGAAGTCGGCGGAAGGCGGGGCGGCGCGGTATTACGCGCCGGCGGACTGCGGGCCCGTGATGCTTGGCGACAAGTTGTACGTCTGCGATCGGGGCTACTGGCTCGGCGAGTACGACCGCGACGGCAAACTGCTGGGCAAGCTGGATGAAAACGTTGCGGCGATTGCAGCGGATGACGCCGGGCAGCGGTTATTCGTGCGTGGTCTCGACGATCGCGTTTGCTGCTTCAATTTGGAGGGCAAAAAGCTGTGGGAAGTGCCCGTGCCGACGGGGCGCTTGCCTGTGCCGCCGACAGTTGCGGGAGAGAATCTGCTCGTTTGCGGCAATGCCGGTGAATTGAGCGTGCTGAACGCCGCGACCGGCGAATTAAAAGCGTCGCTCATCACGACGCCGGGCTTTTATGTGATGGCACCGATTGCGTATCGCGACGGCATTGCATACGTGGCTGGGATGGATGGAAGTTTGACAGCGATTGAAGTCGAAAAGATAGCCCTTCGCGCCCGCGATTGACAATATCGCGTAGCAGTCAGTCAGCGCATCGTCGAAAGACGATGAAGCGCTGATCTCCATGATGCGATCAGAGCCGCGACCGTGAGGAAGCGGTGAAAACGATCGTGTTTAGGAAACGTTTGCGGTCTTTAAGCAAACCTCTGCCTATGCCGCGACTTAGGGTAATTCGCACAGTTCGCTGGAATCGCAAACAGCTTCCGCTTCCTAACGGGCGCGGCTCTGATCTTGCAGCTACGCCTGCCCGCGCCACGTCTCCCGCGTGAGAACGTACAAAATCGAATCGCGGTAGTCGCCGCGCTTCCAGCGGTGGCGGGGGAGGCGGCCGTATTCGACGTAGCCGGCGCGTTGCAGGGCTTTGTGCGATGCGGTGTTCGGTTCGAGCACTTCTGAGAGGAGCATGCGTAGATTCAACACGTCGAAGGCATAGCGCGATCGCGTCTTGATCGCGTCGGCGGCGAAGCCTTTGTTCCAATTTCCCGGGTCGCCGATTGTGGTACCGGTGGTCGCAGTGCCGTCGCGATGGTTGATCGCGTGCAGGCCGGTCATGCCGATGTGTTCACCGTCGAGCGTTTCAATCGCGAGGACGAGGTCGGTCGGCTGCGAGGGAAACTCGCTGCGCTTGTCAAACCAGGTTTCCTCCGCGATCTTCGTCAACGGAAAATCACCGGTGAGCATCCACTGAGTGACCTCCGGGTCGTTAAACCAGCGGACAACGTTGTCGAGATGAGCGGATTTATCGAGCGGTACGAGCCGAGTTTTTTCGCCGGTCCAGCCGTAGGACATTTCGTATACTCCTGTCATTATTCTGCGACACATCGTCAGTGGTAGGGTCTGCCGTGCCGACCGTGATGCCGAAGATGATCGTTTCAATTGTCCGCAAGGCGGACCATTCGAGAATGCGTTTCGTATGGCTGTCGCAGTTCATTCAAGAACTTTGCGATAATGGAAATATTTTACTAGCGGTCAAGCCGGGGTAAACGACGATCAAGAGTACTTTTCCATGTGGCCAAAAAGGGAATCAGATTACTGCTTTGATATTCTTGGACTTCTATGACGGACAAACCGTTGACCAACTTCTTGCCATGGAGTCGACGCACCGCGTTGACTCACTCATTTTGGCGTTTGAGGCGGCAATTCAGTAAAAACGTGCGAGAAAAGGTGGGGCCACGTTGACCGAAGTTGAGTGCACAATCATTGCTGTCGAAGCGCTGGAACGTGAAGTGAATAACGGCGGATATAAGCAATTCTTCGGGAATACGCCCGAGTACGCGGCTGAGATCGTCGCTGCATTGCAAAGAATCGGTTGTTCTCATTCGTCGCGAATTGCAGAAGACGCGGTAAACGCTTTGGGTCTGCACGACCTATCTCCCGAGGCTGTCGAAGAAGTTGCGTGCCGCGATGACGACGAAGTAGACGCAAAGCTGGAAGAATGCGATTTAAGATTCTTCGAATATCAGGAGTCGATCGAAACTCAACTTTTCAGGTACATCAAAACCGAAAAACATCGCATTTCGTTCTAGCTGCCTTGAATGCGCACGGAAACGTTTGCGGTATACTCGTTGATGTGAAAGTGAATTTGAACAAGCAAACTAGCGCCTTCGATAGCACACTCGCGCAGCGCGTGCGTGACGAGGTCCTGCCCTTCGTGCGCCAGCCCGCGCAATACATCGGCGGGGAGGTCAATCAGCTCGTCAAGCCCGGCGACTGGGCGGCGGCGGACGTGCGCGTCGTGATCGGTTTCCCCGATGCGTACACGATTGGCATGTCGCATCTCGGCTGCCAGATACTGTATTGGCTGTGCAATCACACCGATGGCGTGTGCGCCGAGCGGACGTACGCGCCGTGGATCGACGCGGAAGCGGTCATGCGCGAAAAAAACGTGCCGCTGTTTACGTGGGACACGCGGCAGCCGGTCGGCGAGTGCGACATTTTCGCGATCTCGCTGCAATACGAGCTGTGTTTCACGACCGTGCTCAACATGCTCGACCTTGCGGGCATTCCGCACCTGTCGGCGGAGCGCACCGACGAACATCCGCTTGTGATTGTCGGCGGGCCGCAGGCGGATAATCCCGAGCCGATGGCGGATTTTGTTGACCTCGTCGTCATCGGCGATGGCGAGCATTCGATGGCCGCAATTCTCGACGCGTACAAGGAATACAAAGCCGCCGGCGTCGGTCGGCGCGACATGATCGCGAAAATGGCAGCGCGCTTCCCGTGGATGTACGCGCCGAATTTGTATGACGTGAGCTATCACGAAGACGGCACGATCGCGGGACTCATTCCGAAATTGCCGGGCTTGCCGACGCAGATCGAGCGCTGCAAAACGCCGGACTTTGATGTCGCGCCGTTTCCCCGCAAGCCGCTCGTGCCGTGGGTCGAGGTGGTTCACGATCGCATCGGCATCGAGATCATGCGAGGCTGCCCGCAGGTGTGCCGCTTTTGCCATGCGGGGTACACGAAGCGCCCCTTGCACTATCGCACCGTCGACCGCATTCTCGAAATCGCGGAAGAAGCGTTTCATGCGACCGGGCATCACGAGATTTCGCTGCTGTCATTGTCGACTGCGGACTATCCGCTGTTGCCCGAACTTGCGAAACGCATGAACGAGCGCTTCGCGCCGCGGATGGTGAATCTCAGTTTTCCGTCGCTGCGCGTGGACAAAATGCTCGCGCATATTCCGGCGATGGGCAGCGGCGTCCGGCGCGGCAGCATTACGATGGCAGTCGAAGCGGCACGCGATGACATGCGTAAAGCGATCCGTAAGAAAGTCACCGACGGCAATCTGCTCGAAGGCGTGCGCGCGGTGTACAAGGCCGGCTGGCGCAAGCTCAAGCTCTATTTCATGGCGGGTTTTCCCGGCGAGCGCGATGATGACATCGCCGCAATTTACGATTTGTGCGAACAGATCAGCATGGAGCGGTGCAAGCTGGGACTCGGGCAGCCGGGCACGGTGATCGCATCGGTCGGCTGGCTGGTGCCGAAGCCGTTTACGCCGCTGCAGTGGATGGCGCAGCCCCGCGAGGCGTATTTTGATGCGGTGCGGGAGAAGCTGCGGCAATTTTCGCGTGGCATGATCTCGGCGTCGGGGAGTTATGCGGGAGTGGAGCGCGAAGCGGAGTTGCTGCCGGCGTCGCACGCGACCGAGGCCCCGGCGGAAAAAATGCAACCACGGAGGCACGGAGGCACGGAGAAGAATTCTATTCGGGAGGGCGAGGCTCCCGCCGAGCCGTTGGCGAGTGACCGGCTGAGAGCCGGTCCCCCACCAGAAGGAAGCACTGACCGGCTGAGAGCTGGGCCCCTACCAGAAGGTAGCACTGACCGGCTGAGAGCTGGGCCCCTACCAGAAGGTAGCACTGACCGGCTGAGAACTGGGCCCCTACCAGAAGGTATCGCTGACCGGCTGAGAGCCGGTCCCCCACTAGATAGCGACCGCAGCGGTCGCGGAGAGAATTCGCGGAAGGCGTTTCGCAAAGGCAAGCGGAAGGCGCGGCCGGAGGTGACGCTGCGGACGCACGATGCGCGACGATCGGTGCTGGAGGCCGTTTTCGCGCGCGGCGATCGGCGGCTTGGAGCGACGGTTCTCGCGGCGTGGAAGAACGGTTCGCGGTTCGACGCGTGGGACGAGGGGTACGATCACGAGGCGTGGCGGCGGGCGTTCGAATCGACCGGCGTCGACCCCGCGTGGTATGCGCATCGCGAGCGCGGATACGACGAAGTATTGCCGTGGGAACACATCGGCCTGCACATGCGCCGCGAATTTTTGGAGAAGGGCTACGACGACATGTTCGCACAGATCAATGTCCCGAAGCCGGAAGCGGCGCTGAAGCCGACGAATCGCGCAACGTTGCCGACGGGCGCGCGGACGTTGCCGGTGTTGTGAGCCTGGACGGATCGGCCGTGGGTGACTGGCTCTCAGCCAGTCGGTGTGGGGACGTTTTTTCACATTCGCGATTGAGTTTGAAGAATTTTTGGTGTCAACCGGCGCACTTCGTCCGGCAGGGACGCCGGACGCTACACCGTGAGAGGGACGCCGGACGCTACAACGTGAGAGGGACGCCGGACGCTACATTGGCAGTGGGGGACCGGCTCTCAGCCGGTCAGTACCTATTGGCAGTGGGGGACCGGCTCTCAGCCGGTCAGTACAATAATCCTGCATGCGGAAATTCTTGATTCGATTCATCCTCGCGTTGGGTAACGTGCATCGGCGCGCGCTTGCGCGGTTGTACTGGGTGCTCGGCGCGCGGTTTGCTTACTGGTTTTCAACGCTCGGGGCGCGGCTGATTTACTGGTTGCTGCCGCCGCTGCAGCTTCGCAGCGAAGCACTTTGCTATGCGGCGCTACATGACTCCCATACAATTGACGAGATTCGCGCGATCGCGCGGCAGTCGTTTCTGAATCGCACGCTCAACACGACGGACCTCATCCTCGCGCGGCACCGCCTGACGGCAAAAAACTACGCAAGAATGGGCGGCGCGTTGCCGGCGCCGCAACTTTCTGACATTCGCGCGAAACAGCGTACCGGCAAGCCAATCATTCTTGTCACGGCGTACTTCGGCTCGTTTGATCTGTTACCGATTCTGCTCGGTTACAACGATGTCGCGGCAAGCGTCGTTTATCTGCCGCATCTCAACAAGGGATTCGATCGCTTTCGCCGGTCGATTCGCGGGAAGAGTGGGTCGGAATTGGTCGCAGTGGACGACGCCGGCGCGCGGTTTCAGGACGTGCTGGCGGCAGGCGGGACGATTGGTGTTGTCGCGGATCATCATGTCACGGAACGTGCGGTGCCGGTGAAGTTTTTCGGCATCGACACGAGTGTGCCCCGTTCGATCGGGCTGCTCGCGTGGCGTTACAACGCGGAAGTAGCCGTCGCGGGCATTC
>JBFWWY010000068.1:0-10000 GCA_050245935.1 Phycisphaerae bacterium
TAGTTGGTTGCTCGGTATTTTCGGAATTACGGGTGCCACATGTCCGTCGACATAGAGAAACTCGCTGCCAAGCTGCCTTCCATGTCGCCACGCGACGGTTGAACCATCGGTTGGTTGCCGCGGCGACGGTGGAGGCATGTTGAGCAATCGTTCATACATTACTTGATATGCACCGACGTTCTCGAACCAGACCCACCAAGCGTCTGCGATGTATACTTGCCTAGTCGGATCTTGGAAACGATCTTCCCTGAAATTTCCGTGCATCATCACATTGATGCCGTAGCTACCCCGCCAACCTGGTTGCGGTGTTTCACCAGCACCTTGGGTGTTAACCCATTTCCACGTGCTCCAAGAGGGTTGTGCGCCGGCAATCTCAACCCGACGATCGGGAAGACGATCAGTCGGGCAAATCAATGAATCGCGGTTGCCCATGTAACGAAGATCAAAAATGGTCTCGCCCCACGTATACAGATACTTGTTACTCCCACCTCCAGTTTGCGCCTCTCCGTCATCCCAGGAAGGCCCAAACTCCTGATTCTCCGTTTGGCAACTAATTAGACCCTGACCGATCGATCGCAGGTTTGCACCGCATTTTACAGTCTTCGCCTGCTCGCGCGCCTGCGACAAACTCGGCAGCAGGATCGAAATCAGCAGCGAAATGATCGCGATCACGACCAGCAGTTCGATCAATGTAAACGCTTTCCTCAGTTTCATGTCTTGCGTCTCCGCAATGTCGCGCACGCCGATGTGAAGAACCGCTGCGCAGGGGACCCAACGTCGAAGAATCGGTAAAGAAACCGCCCGTTATCATAACGAACGGCGTTCTAAAGGTCGAACCGCTAACAAGTTCCGACCCGCCGCGCGCCGCCGGACTGCAACCGCTTTCTCGAAATCTCCTTTCACCGCATTTGAAAACGGCGTCAACACTGCTTCGCCGCTTCGACGACGACGTACAATACCCGACATTCCTGATGAAAATCCGCCCTTCGCCCCGGACGGGCCGCGCGGCGGCAAACAAGAAAGCCGGCCCGCCTGTCGCGGGCCGGCTTGCGGCTGAGAGCTTAGTGATGTGCGGGGGTGCGGTCGCTGGCAATCGCCCCGAACCGCCGAGCTAGTCCAGTTCAATGTCCATATTGAACATCCCGCCGAACGATTTCATCAGTTGTTGCAGGTTTACCGCCTGCACCCCGTCGGCGATCATCTGCTCGCGCACCACCATCGCCTGATTCGGACCGCTGTCGTTGGTGAATGCCACGCGAACGTTGCCATGCCGGGGCCCCATGTTCTGAATTTCGACCCACTCGACGCCGCTGCCTTCGCGATAGCCCAACTCGAGGATCGCATCCTTCAACAATTCTTCGTCCTGCGCGATCCCCTGCGCGATCAGTACGTGCAGCCCGTCCGCACGTCGCTGTACCTGCACGCTGTCCACGTGCGATTCGAGTTCCGCGATCAGCTTGTCGATCTGCTCCTGCCCGGCGTCGCCGGTGAGGACGTCCTTGAGCGCCCGCTCCAGTTCCGCGTCGGCTTCGTCGCCGTGGATCACGATTCGCGTGCCCGGCTTTGCGGGCACGTCTTCTGTCCCCGCTTCAATCTGCACTGCCACATTCCGTTCTATGCGCGCTTCGAGCGCGTCGGCGTCGAGTTCGTCGCTGACTTCGGTTCCCGCATTGACATTCACGCCGACGCGAATCCCATCACGACTTTCATCCTGCGCATCATCATCGTGCATGTCCGAAAACAGCTCGTTTCCGAACTGATCGAGATCAATCAGCATGCCATGCTGAAACATGTTGACGACCATCTGCACCATCGGCTGTTCCTTGATCAGCGCAGTCGGTAACGAGATCGGACGGAAATAAACCCAGGCCGTGTCCGCACCCCAGTAACCGCCGCGGGTTTCGATATTCAGCCCGACGACGTCTTCCTCCGCTGCTTCCCCCGCCACGACACTGAAGTCGAAGAAAATCGAAGCCAGATCGGAAGCATCGAGGTCGTTGTCATCTTCGGCGAGAAACTGTGCCATCGACTGCGGCTGTGAAAACCGCAGCGTGCATTCGCCGTCTACCAGAATTCCCTCCACCTCGAGATGATCGATCGTGATCTGGAGCCCGTTCCACGTGTTCGTGCGCAGGCTCTTGAGAATCGTCGCCGCTTCCACCCGCTTCGGCTGGCCCGGCCCCATGAAAAATGCCGCCACCGCGAGCGCCGCCGCAATGCCGCCGATCGTCAAAAATCTTACCTGTTTCATGAAATGTCCTTTGCGTGGTTTGGGCAGGTTTTCCGCCTGCTGATTGCTGTGGAGCAGGGATTCAACCCGCCCGTGTGAATGGCTGATCGGCTCGGACGTCGCCCGCAACACCGGCGCCGCGCTGGGCTCATTGCTGCTCAGCGCATCGGCGTCAGCACCGACACTGCGCATCCACGCCGCGCGCTGCGCATCGCTCGGCGTTTCCGGCAGCGATATGCGCGAAGCCAGCGCCCGCAGATTGCGGTCCATCATCGCGTCGTGTTCATCGTGCTTGGCCATGTTCATCTCTCGCTGATAATTCCAATCCGCCCGTTCCGCGCATCCGCAACACATTTGAGCGCCCCCTGTGGGGCGACCCCGATGGGGTGGGTTTTCAACCCGCCCTCGATCGCACTCGCATGCACTCACAGCCGCCTCATCATCCGATGCGACCGTGAGCATCCGCAGCTCAGTCTTGCAGTCGCCTCAGCTTTTCCCGCAGGATTCCGCGAGCGCGATACAGCGCTCCCTCAATCGCACGGGTGGTTTGTCTTTCGATCGCCGCCAAATCCGCGTGCGACCGACCTTCGAAGTAATGCCCCACAATGAGCTGTTGCTCGTAGTGGGGGAGTTCCGTAATCGCGAGCAGCAACTGATCGCGCGTTTCGCGTTTTGACAGCAGTTCCTCGGGCAGTTCCCCATTAGCAATCCGCTCAGCGAGCGCCGCCGCCACCGCCGCATCCGCAACCGGCGCGTCCCCCGGCCGTCGCGCCACGGTCCGCCAGTGCGTGGCCAACAAATTCCGCGCGACCCGCCGCAGCCAATACTCCGCCGTCGTCTCGCTCCAATTGTCGGGCGGGATTTCAACCCGCCATGCGGCGCGCGACACCCCATCCGCTTCCACCGCCTTTACCCAGAGCTGCTGCATCAGATCATCCGCGAGATGCCGATCGCGCCCCGTCCGCACCGCAAACCAGCGATACAGCGTCTCCGCGCAGCGCTGATACGCTTCCACGATCGTCGGTGCCGCCCGCTCCTCCGGCGTCACCACCCGCAAATGTCCCGCAACGGTGGACAATTCATTTCCTTCCTGTGGGAGCGGTACTTCCGCCTTATGTAGCGTCGGGCTTTTAACCCGCACTCCCAATGCCCTCAATCATAAAAACGCGCCCGGCCGCCCGACCCCACAAATCTCTCACAAAATTGTCGGAATTAACGATTCTTGTCCTTCTTCTGCAAGTGCCTGACAAACGCTTCGGTGGGGCAGGCTTCCAGCCTCCCGCATGGCGGACAGAATTCTGCCTTGTATTCGAGAAGAACTGAAGGAACGTTTGTGAGAGCGTATGACATGAAAAAACAAGCGAGCCCGTCAATATCGGGCTCGCTTGCACACGTAGGGGGCTTGGAAAATTGTATGAGAGCGGATTCTTACAGTGGGGGACCGGTTCTCAACCGGTCAGGTTCCTGCAACGCTGGGGACCGGTTCTCAACCGGTCAAGTTCCTGCAACGTGGGGACCGGTTCTCAACCGATCAAGTTCCTGCAACGTGGGGGACCGGTTCTCAACCGGTCAAGCTCGTCCGGCACGGAGGCACGGACGCTACGCGCTACGCGACCAGATCACACGCCTGATTCGCAAAGCGAACGCGAAGCTGATCGATGATTTCCGCGTGGCGCTGGCACACGCGCGATTCGCTGACACCGAGAACCGCACCGATCGCGGCCATCGTCAGACGTTCGTAGTAGTAGAGAATCAAAATCAGACGATCTTGCTCTTTGAGGCCTTTGGTGATCTGCTCGCGGATGAGTTCGCGTTCGGTGCGCTGGATCGGACCCGGACTGGGATCGACAGGCACGAGCATGCCGATGCGGGAGTCGTCACCGTTGCGGTCCTGGGTTGCATCAAGCGGGACAATGTGTGCTGCGGTTGTGCTGCGCCGCATTTTGATCACTTTTTCAATCGGCAGTTCCATGCGATCGGCCAGCTCGTCTTCATTCGGAAGCCGACCGGTTTCGGCCTGGAAAAGATCCTGTGCGGCGTTTGAAGCCCGATCAAAGCTGCGTCCGGAGCGACCGAGGGGATCGATTTCGCGCTGCCAATCGCGAATCGCGCCAACGATACGCTGACGGCAATACGTTTCGAATTTCACCGCACGCGCCGGATCGAACGAATTGACTGCGGCTATCAGCCCGTCGTAACCGGCACTTGCCAATTCGTCGGCAGTCACACGCGGCCAGAGTTTGCGCGCAAGAATCTCGGCGACCTTCTGAACGATCGGCATGTAATTTTCGATCAGTTGATTGCGAGAGGCGACTGAACGGGTCTTCAGAAAGTTCGCCCAAACCTTCTCAATCGCCGCTTTCTTCGTCTTCTTGGAACCAGCAACTGTTGACATGTATTCCCTCGTTCCTTGCCGTTGACCGATCCAGAGTGGATCGGAGTCCCATGATGCTTCGTTTCCGCTCCCCTTGAGAAACGCTGTCGACTCCGTTCGACATGAGCGGTATCGAATAAACGATAGCGCACGCTTTAAACTATTTCCTCAGCGAAACCGCGCACGTAGATTACCTAATTTAACACTTTTGGATGAAAACGCTGTCAAATTGATGCAGATACCCAACTTACATCAATTTGGTCGGCAGTAATATTTTTTTTATTTCTTTGTCAGGTCGGAGGGGAATTTGGTCGATCCTGCGAAATTCTGGCAAACATTGCGTCGTCAGCACCCGGCGAAAGCAACAACGAAGTGCGCTTATATTGTTCCGCGGTTGCACCGCGCTCACGTCGCAGCATCGCATCCAGCGCAGAAATTGCGCCCGCAGGCCAGGATTGCGACTCTAAGCGGTTTAAGCGTAACGTTTTACGACGAGATTCGTACTCCTCGTTCTGAGCCCCCAGTGCTCGGTCCAGTGCTTCCAGAAGGGCCTCCGAAGCCGAAAACTCCACGCTTAGCCGATAGCACGGCGGATCTCCCCACATAGGGCAGAGAAGGTAATCAAACTCCGGGATCTGCAATGCAGAACAGGCGGCTCTCACCGCTGCAACAACCTGCTGCTCCGTTAGTTTCTCACCCGCGATCGAGCTGACTCCACCGGCGCGGTGCAGAAACTCGACCATCGGCGTGGCGCCGATCCGTCCTGTCACCCGAACGACGTCGTCCAAGCGGTAACGGACCAGCCCTGCGGTGTTGGTCAGTACGACAATCGCCTCAGTCCCGACTTCCAGTTCCTGAGGCCGTAACGTCGGGGGGTTGGCGGCGTGCGCGGACTCCACCGGAATAAATTCAAACAGGGAGGTTGCAATGTCGAGCGGCCCGGCAGCGCTGCCGTCCGCCACCGGAATCGATACGCGGCCTTCGCTCGCGAGAAGGCCGATATCGCGAACGGGAATCGGCCCGTACCAGTCCGAAAGTCGATTGAGATACTGGCCCATGCTGCCGCCGGTCCAGCATGCGAGAAACGTCATCGACCAATAGTCGCGGGGGCGCAAGGCACCATGCGCCTCGAGCAGCGCTTCCAATCTCGTCGCAAGACCCGGATTGGGTTTGAGCGGCTTTGCCCGACGCAGGGCGAGCGACCCGCCGTCTGAGACATGGGAGAGCGTACCGTCCCGCACATCTCGAATCATCACCTCGGCGCGTCGATTGACGCATTTGGCAAGCTCGATCAGCGTCGCGGGGTTTGCCGTAATCGCAAACGCGACGTCCCGCTCAATCGCCATACGCATCAACGCATATTGTCGCATGGCCGGATCGTCGATTGCTGCGATCTCCGGGCCGCCGACGTAAAACCTCCGCACAATCGACTTCTGCGTCTGCGCCAACAGGCCCGTAATCGCACCCACCGGCAGCCCGGATGCAGAGCGTTCGGCGTCCATGCGGCCCGTGCTTTGCAGGATGGGGCGAAGAATGGCCGCGGGATGGTCCGCGAGCACCTTCACGCCGAACGTGTTCCAACCGCGGCGATAGTCGTCAACGAAGGCCTTTGTCACCGGTATCCATTTTGGCTGAGACATGGTGCCGCTGCTGGTGGCGAACATCAGCACGTCGACATCGCGCGAGAACAAGGCGTGGATATCGCCCGCCGCGACCCGCTCGATTGTGGGCCGCAGATCTTCATAGGTCTGGATCGGCACCGCCGTGCGCATGTCATCGATCGAGCGGACATTGTGCAGGCGGTGCCGCTTCGCCCAATCGCCCCCGCGTACTCGAACGAGCGCGCGTCGAAGTGCTTCATTCTGAGATTGCTGAACATCATCGAGCGCACGGCGAAATTTTCGATAAACGCGTGTCGCGTGAACGATCGCAAGTCTGGCCCCGATTCGCTCAAGAATCGACGGCATGCGCGGGGATGCTCTCGGTCGATCCACCGATGTCGGAAGCATCAGCAGGAAGCGAAACCTCTGTAGGAAGTGCCTGTCGGGACGCGAGTGCGGATTTCGCTGGGAGATCGGCGAGGTGCGTATCGAAAAAATCCGTGGTGATCCGGCCGTAATTGGCCGCTTGAACGACCGCCGCCTGATTGTGCCGGGCGCCGGGCACCACCCAGAGATACTTCGGTTGCGCCGCCAATGCATACAGCCGACGCGACTGCTCAACGGGCAGATAGGAGTCTTTCTCGCCGTGGATGAAGAGAATTGGTCGAGGATTCATCTTGCGGAGCGTCTTGCGGACGGATGGAAATGCGCACTTGAACTCCTTTTTCGCAAAGTGCATCATCGTCCACCGCAGAAATCGCCAGAAGATCGGCGGATGGTTTTCGTACACGAAGCGCAACCTGGCGAAGATATACGCCCAGCGCTTCATAAAAAACTCGATCGTGGTGTCAGTGCTGAAGGCGCCATCCGCCACAATGGCTTTCACCGACTCGGCCTCCGCCGCGCCCAGAATTGCCGCGCACGCCCCCCGGGAAATTCCAATCAGACCGATCTCCACCGGCAGGTCATGATCCCGCAGGTGCGTCTCCGCGAACGCGATCGCGCCGCGCAGATCAAATAGCTCGCGGTCCGAAACCCACTGTCGCGGCGTGTAGTCCGCATCGGCATCCGACTGACCGTGGGCCCGGAAATCAAAGGTGAGAATGTCGTATCCGGCTTCGTGCAATGCTCGGCAGTACCGCGCACAAGATGTCATATCCGCGCAGAATTCATGGGCAAAAACGAGAAGACCCCGGCGCTTCTTCAGCGGATTGCCGGGAATGAGACTGCCGTTCAGCGGGAGACCGTCGTACGCGGGAAAGCGAATCGACTCGCCTTCGAGCGGAGCAAAGTCAAGCGGGTTGCGTCCGAGCGGCGGCTTCACGGTCCGCACTATGTTCAACGAGATGCGGACATATTTCATGAGGATCAGATACGGGATGACCACGAGCACGATGATCGTCGTAATCATCGCGACCATCGCCCAGTTGCGCGACAAGGCGTCAAAGATCGGCCAGCCCGCCAGAATCAATGGATGTGTCTCCCAACCGCTCGAACTCGTAGATCGGCGATCATCCTAGTTTCCTGCAGCGCGAACGTCCAACCACCCCACCAACTTTGCGGGACTCAGGACGCTGACGTTTGCGCGACCATAGCGGTCGCAAAACAGGCGATTGCCATGCCGCGGCCGATGGCGTCCAGCCCTTCATTGGTCGTCGCTTTCACACTCACTGCCGATGGATCCAGACCCACAATCGCTGCGATCGATTGTCGAATCCTCTGTTTTTGATCGGCGAGTTTCGGCGCTTCCGCGTGAATCACCGTGTCAAGATTGCACAGGACGAAGCCGCTTTTTTGAACTTTGCTCAGGATTTGCCGCAGCAACTCAGCACTGTCCGCACCGCGAAACGCAGGATCGGTATCGGGAAAGTGGTCACCGATGTCGCCAAGCGCGGCGGCCCCGAGGATGGCGTCCGCAATCGCGTGCAGAACCACGTCAGCGTCCGAATGACCCAATAGCCCGTGATCGTGGTCAATTTCGACACCGCCGAGAATCAACCGCCGGCCTGGAACCAGTCGATGAAGGTCATAACCGATTCCGGCACGGAATTGCATGCAAGCCCTCGAATGGACAACGACACGCCGCATATAATATCGTAAACTTCGAGCCTTGTTGATTTTCGGACCCTTTTCGCGACAAATCTGGATCATGCCGTCAACTGTGGAAAAATCCCGACGAAGCTCCACGAGCGCTCGAGCCCTGTCTGAAACAGATTTGCGCACGCTCCTGGAAAGCAAAGGCGACGTCGCAATCGGGGCCTATGCCGTCAGGCTGCGGCGACGGCGCGCAATCATCGCATCGTTCGGGCTTGTGCTGCTTTTGCTTTCGACCTGGTTTTTCTTTCGTCTCTCCGGAACCGCACCGCTAAGCGGTCGTGATCGCGTGCCCACCGAGTTGCGTTGTCAGGCTTGTGGGCACACACGATTCGACGAAACGGGGCTGCGCGTGGAGTTTCCGCTCACGTGTGACGCGTGCAAGGAGCCCGCGCTGCGACCCTGCTGGATTTGTCGGGAATGCGGAAAGCGCTTCGTGAATCCTCCCCGCAGCGATTATTTCGAGTGTCCGCAATGTCGCAGCATGAAAATCGGTTCGCCGGTGGAGCCTGACCATAGCGTTGACCCATAAAGGCAGGCGCGGCCTTTGCGCGAAGCGGGAATGGGGAAATCCGTTTGGGAGATCGAACACCGATTGCGTTGAACTCCACAAACCCAAATGGATTCGATCTCCTTTCCGGTCGATAACATTTCGCGAAGGAATCGGCTCGTACATTGACTCTGGAAAATACGAGTCGTAGCATCGGATCGGGAAAAAGGCGCAAACGAACCGCGTGCAACTCCGCTCGAGGTTCTGTCGATTGATTTCCCAAACGCATGCCAAGCGTGGGTGCGCGTCAACGCGCAGGGAGGCCGTGCCATGACGACAACGCAAGACCTGCTGTCGATTGTCGACAGTCATCTGGATGCCAAGTCATTTCGCGAACAGCACTGGCAGGGCACCTTCAATGAATACCTCGAGCGCGTCATCGCCGATCCGCGTATCGCGCGGAATGCCTATCAGCGCCTGTACGATATGATTCTGCACTACGGTGCCGAACGCTACACCTCCATGAAGGAGGAGTATTACCACTATAAGTTTTTCGATGATCCGTTCGACAACGGTGCCGACGCCATCTTCGGCCTCGACGCACCGATCATGCGGCTCGTCGAGTTTCTGAAATCCGCAGCCCAGGGCTACGGCACCGACCGCCGCATTCTCCTGTTGCACGGTCCGGTCGGCTCCAGCAAAAGCACGATCGCGCGACTTCTGAAAAAGGGTCTCGAACGCTATTCGCGGATGGACGAAGGCGCGCTTTACACATTTTCGTGGAAAGTTACAAACGAGGACGGCGAAGAGGAAATTTTCCCCTGCCCGATGCACGAAGAGCCGCTCAAGCTCATTCCGCTCGCCGCGCGTAAGGAAGTTGTCGCCCGCATCAACGCCGATCTCCCCGAAGACAAGAAGCTCCGCGTCGAAGGCGAGCTCGACCCGTTTTGCCGCAAGGTCTACGGCGATCTGCTGGCCCAATACGACGGCAACTGGCGCAAAGTGCTCGACCACGTCATCGTGCGCCGCATCGTGCTGTCTGAAAAGGACCGCGTCGGCATCGGCACCTTCCAGCCGAAGGACGAGAAAAACCAGGACTCCACCGAACTCACCGGCGACATCAACTACCGCAAAATCCCCCCATACGGCTCTGACTCCGTCCCGCGCGCGTTCAACTTCGACGGTGAATTGAACAACGCGAATCGCGGCGT
>JBFWWY010000069.1:0-9985 GCA_050245935.1 Phycisphaerae bacterium
CGAAGCGGAACTCATGTTCACGGCGTCGCAGTCTGGTGGATTTTCGCCGTAAATTGCGGACGTCGAAGTTCGTTTCCTCAATGCATGGAAAAGGGTGCCGCCGATCCGCGAATCCGTCCTCGTTGTCGAAATTGTCGCGGATGACGAACTACCCCAAGTGGTGTTCAACGCAATCGTTTCATCGATTAAGCATTTCCAGCAGACGCAATTTGATACGTTCGTGCAGGAGTTGCCGTCTCAACTGGGGGAGGTACGAATCGCGCTGCAGGAATCATTACCCCAGCGCACCGCACATGTCCGAATCGAGGCTCCGGCCCTGAAGTTCGCTACGACGCAAGTCGCAAGATGGAATGCAAAGACGGCCGAATGGTCCTGGCAGGATGAAGCAGGACTTTGTGCGACCGCGCTTGCGTCGATTCGCGAATACGCGTCGACGACAGTGAAGCAGGAATGCGCGGGTGCCCTCAAGAGCGCCGAATCGAGCCTCGTCCCCGAAAATCTGAAGGTTTCGTTGCAGCAAAGCAAGAAACCGCCAGCGACCCTGGCTGCGATGAAGAAGAGCATTTCCTTTCAGGGGACACTGCACCGTATTGATCCGGGCGACACCGGCACAAAGTGGGCACCGATTTTTCGTTGTGTCATTCACCCGGATCGACGGGTCGAATGCACGCCTGCAATCGATCGATTGCTGCATCGTGCGGAAACCGATCTTGCTGCACCGTCCCCCGGCCAGTCCCAGCCTTCGCTGAAGATTTCGCGAAAAGCGGTCATGATGATCAGCGGCGTCATCGGAGCCGCAGCCGTGGTCGGAATTCTGTTTCTGCTTTTCAAACCGGAAAAGCGTGAAATCATCGAGCCGCCTCCGATCGTGGAGGCCCCGCAGAATGACCAGGAGGTTTCGCTGGATGAAGAGACCTTCATCGCGTGGAATCCGAAGCGTGACTTTGCGGGGTCGCCATTCGAAATCGACCGTCCATCCGCAGCGGGGGGTTGGGTTATCGCGGGTCTGTCTGCGCCCCTCGACCGCGATCGCAGCGTCGCAATCGAACAACTCAAAAAATTGCTGGACGATTCGACTGTCTCGCCTGTGCGCCTACAGAGCCAGTATCTTCTCGGCCGATTGCTCGGAGAAACCGGTGGTGCCGAACTCGACGCAGCGATTGCGATGTTGGATTGGTTGTACGAGCGCCGTGCCGGCGAACGCAACGGCTGGGACGACGTGGAAGGCGAGATCTGGCCGCGCGAGATTCAGGTTGACAACCGGTCGTATCGCGCATTTTTCCTGAATGGCAGCGACGGCTTTCCCACCTATGTCCAAAACCGCGCGGACACCGCGCCGCTCGACGCGGCAACACTGACCGCTACTCTCGCGCAGAATGCCGAAAATGCGGCTTTTCCAATGGAGGTTTCCGTACTCACCGTGCAGCAATGGCTGAAAATTGCGTCATTCCTCGAATCCGGCGCGATGGGTCCACCGATCTCGGAGGAAGATCGGGAAGAGTTTCTCTGGGGCACCAAAGAATGGTGCCGCAAGGATGAGAACGCGAGCCCGGTTTATGTTTCCTTCGGCGGCATGACCCTGAAAATCGATGAAACCAACAGGCGGAATGTACCGGATCGAAATGTCCCGCTTGCGGAATGGCCGTCGAATTCACTGGTTTATCAGCCGCTGCGCCAGGACGAAACCTATCTTCGCAGGGTACTTGAAATGGGAAATTAATGAATTTTGTTGTAAGAAAGGCGTTATCATTTCGGGTAGTTGTCGCATTGTTCTGTAGGGCAGAGCGGACTGCGGCAGCGTTCGTGCAAGTCCGGGAACCCGCATGACCGCACCGATGGATCAGCACCAGCCGCGCGAAGTTTCCGCGTATCAGGAAGTTGCCGCGCCGGTTCCGTTTCGCAGCGAGGCCACACGCGACGCGCTGATGGACGTTCTCGAGGAATCGGTTCGCAAGATTGATGGGAGCGGGGCGGCCGACATCAGCCGCGAAGCGATGATCGCGCTCGCGGATCGTTTTCCCGATCGCGCAGCATGTGATCGCGAAATCGCGGGCGCCATGTTGACGGTATCCATGTCGGAGATCTGGCAGCCGTTCTTTGCCCGTGACACGGAACTTCAGAATCGGATTATGTCCGCAATTGTGGAAGCCATGATGGCCCATCCTGCGTCTACTGAAAGACTTGAGCAATTATGGCGGCTCATTCGTGCGCATGCGACACGTGTGTCCGGTGATAGAGAGTAGTTGTATGACCCCAGCGCCGCTGAAAAGCAATTTTGGCCCGCAGGAACGACCCGGCGAGCTCATCGAAGGGTGTCAGGGTTTGGTGCGCAATATCGCGTGGCAAATTCACCAGAAGTTGGGAAAACGCGTCGAACTGGACGATCTGATAGCGTACGGCCAGATTGGCTTGGCCGAGGCCGCGAAGCGATTCGACGCGGTGCGCGGCAATAAGTTTACCACCTATGCCTATTACCGCATTCGCGGCGCTATCTTTGACGGTTTGGGAAAAATGGCATGGTTCAGCAAGGCGGCCTATCACGCGGAGCGATATTTCCGGCTGTCCAACGAACTTCTGGATGAGGAAAATGCGGAACACGATACGCGCGGTACCGGCGGAATCGTGGAGGAAACAGCGTGGCTCAGCGACGTCGGTACGCGGCTTGCAATGGTCTACCTCGTCAGTTCCACTGCAGGAAATGCCCAGATCGAATCGCAGGCCGACCCTGATTCTGAAAATGCCGGAGCAATGGTGGATTCGCTCATTGGTACCGAAGTACGACGCGAACTGGTTCGCCACATGGACGAACTCCCCCAGCAGGAACGCTCGCTGATTCATATGTTGTATTTTGACGGCTTATCCCTCCGTGACGCGGGGGCGAAGCTCGGAATCAGCAAGTCGTGGGCGAGCCGAAAGCACAGCAGTGCGTTGCGGCGTCTGGCCAACGCGTTGCGCGATTGGCGGGGTGCGGTGGCGACTTGACATTCTCCAACGTCGCGGACCTAATGGTGCAGCGGTGATCCCGTGCGCCTCTCCCGCCGCAGATGCATGTCGTTCGGAGCCGAAAGGGATTTGTGGCTACGTCTGAAGTGATCAATATCGATTCGTTGGTGCAGCCCCTTGCCGGAGAGAATCCCGCAGGCGTCGACCTTCGTGCAGACTTCGCGCACGACGCGCCTTTCAGTCTGATCCGTGGCGCTCGAAATGCTGCGCGTTCCGCGGAGCGTGCCCGCCTGGAAGGCATGCCGGATGCGCCGCCGCCGGATTGGCGTCCGGTCCTCAACGACGGCCCCACACTCATTGCCGAAAAATCGAAAGATCTCGACGTCGCGGCGTGGCTGATCGAAGCACTCGTACGCGAGTACGGTTTTGCCGGACTGCGCGATGGATTCCGGTTGTATCGCGAACTCGTCGAACGGTATTGGGAGTCTGCTTTTCCTCAGCCCGACCCGGATTCGCCGGAGGACGAAGTCCACCTCGACCGGCTCGCCACATTTGTCGGGCTCAACGGCGAAGAGGGTAGCGGCACGCTGATCGAACCCATTCTGAACATCAGCATCGTCGGCGGTTCGCATGACCGCGCCATCGGCGTGCTCGCGTTCGAGCAGGCGCGCATTCTGGCGCAGATCGACGATGCGAACGAACGCGCGCTGCGAATTCGGCACGGCATCGTTCCGCTCGAAGAGATTGAAAAAGCGGTCAATGCGACGTCCAGCGGACATTTCGCCGAGCAGATGGATGACCTTCGGGCAGCCATGGCCGAATTTGAGAAGCTATGCACGGTGCTGGAAGGAAAGTGCGGCCTCGATCAGGCGCCGCCAAGCTCCGATATCCGCAATGCGATGGACCGCTGTGCAAACTTGCTGCGGCCATACGTGCCTGCCGACGGCGGTTCGGAATCCACGGAAGAGGTTTCCGGACCCTCTTCCAGCGGATCTGCTCCTGCGGCCCGCTCCGGTCCGGTGCAGTCCCGTGAAAAGGCCTTTGACCAACTGCGCGAGATTGCCCGGTTTTTCCGTGAAACCGAGCCGCACAGCGTGTTATCATGGCAGCTTGAGGAATGCGTCAGATGGGGCAAGATGACGCTGCCCGAGTTGTTGAGCGATCTGATCGCTGATGAAGACGCGCGGGACCGGCTGTTCAAACGTGTCGGCATTCCGAAGCCCGAGGAAAGCGACAACTGATTGCCCCGCATGGATTTGTAACGAACATGGTGCCGCGTCGGACCATTTCATGGTAAGAATTGTCAACAGGAGCCGATCATGGCGCAATCTACGCAGAAAAAACTCTCACGCGTTCGCAAGCCGCGCGTGCATATCACGTACGACGTTGAAACCGGTGACGCGTTGGAGAAGCGCGAATTGCCATTTGTGGTCGGTGTGATCGGTGATTTCTCCGGCAACCCCACCGAAAAGCTCAAGCCGCTCAAGGACCGCAAATTCGTCGAAATCGATCGCGACAATTTTGATCAGGTGATGGCGAGCATGAAGCCGGGCTTGAAGTATCGCGTGGAAAACACGCTAAAAGGCGACGGCAGCGAGATGGCAGTCGACCTCAAGTTTTCCTCGATGGAGGATTTCGAGCCGGGCCGCGTCGTGGAGCAGGTCGAGCCGCTCAAGAAAATGCTCGAAGCCCGCAACAAATTACGCGACCTGCTCGCAAAGGCTGACACCTCAGAAGACCTCGAAGCAAAGCTCGAAGAAATCCTGCAGAAAACCGAAAACGTCTCCAAACTGGCGGATGAACTCGGCATCAAATCGGAGGAACGTTAATGGCAGAGCAACAGGCGGAAGGCGCACCGCAGGCACAGGCCGCAAGCGCCGAATCTGCGGGTTTGTTGGATAACATCCTCGAATTGACTCCACAGGCCAAGCCCGACGAAGCGCGCTCGATGGTCGAAAATCTCGTCCGCAGTGCGATGGAAGGCACCGTCACCTGGGACAAAAACCTGACCCGCACCATCATGAAGGCAATCGATGCCCTCGACGACAAAATGTCGAAGCAGCTTTCCGCCGTCATGCAGCATCCCGATTTCCAGAAACTCGAAGGGAGCTGGCGCGGGTTCCACCATCTCGTGCACAACAGCGAGACCGGCGACTCCATGAAGATTCGCGTGCTCAACACGTCGAAGAAGGAACTCGCCAAAAACCTCGAAAAGGCCGTCGAATTCGATCAGAGTTTGCTCTTCAAGAAGCTCTATGAAGACGAATTCGGCACGCCCGGCGGACAGCCGTACGGCGCGCTCATCGGCGACTTCGAGTTCGGTGCCGGCAACGAAGACATGGATCTGCTGGAAAAGATCTCAGGCGTCGCATCTGCCGCATTCTGTCCGTTTATCTCGGCTGCGTCGCCGGAGATGTTCGGATTCGAGGATTCATTCTCCGATCTCGCCAAGCCGCGCGATCTTTCCAGAATCTTCCAATCCGCGCAATACACGAAGTGGCGCTCGTTCCGCGATTCAGAGGACTCACGCTGGGTTACGCTGACCATGCCGCGTGTCCTCGCGCGTGTACCGTACGGGTCGAACACGAAGAAGATCGACGAGTTCACCTTTGAGGAAGTCGGCACTGACGCGACCGGCAAAGACAAGGCCCAAGATCATTCAAAATATACCTGGATGAACGCTGCCTACGTCATGGGCGCACGGCTGACGGATTCGTTCGCGCAGTATGGCTGGTGCACGCGCATTCGCGGTGCCGAAGGCGGCGGCAAAGTCGAAGGGCTGCCGACGCACGTATTCATGAGCGATGAAGGCGATCTGCAAACCAAGTGCCCGACCGAAATCGGCATTACCGACCGGCGCGAAGCGGAACTGAGCAAGCTCGGCTTCCTCCCGCTGTGTCACTACAAGAACACCGACTACGCGGTCTTCTTCGGCGGACAAACGGCGCAGAAGCCGAAGGAGTACGACGACCCGGATGCGACGGCCAATGCGCGTCTTTCGTCGGGTTTGCCCTATTTGATGACGAGTTCGCGTATTGCGCACTATCTGAAGGTCATCGCGCGTGACAAGATCGGCTCCGGCATGGAACGGCACGACGTCGAAGATTTCATGAAGCGCTGGATCTCGGAATACGTCTGCGTCGATCCGAAGCCGAATCAGGAAATGAAAGCGAAGTACCCGCTCGCGGAGGCGTCGATCGAAGTGGTCGAAGTGCCCGGACGACCGGGTTCGTATAACGCGGTAGCGCGATTGCGTCCGTGGTTGTATCTGGAGGAATTGACGACCTCGCTGCGACTGGTCGCGAAAATTCCGAAAATGAAGGGATAATCGCTGCGACCTTTGCGCGTCGCCGCGCGGCCATTGGCTGCGCGGCGCGCTGTCTGGTCGATCGTCGGCGAAGACACCTCAGTCATGAGCGAATCCGCGCATATTGGTAAGGCCGACGAAAATATGGCGCACGACGAAGATGCAGCAATCAATCGTGTCGCCGATAACCTCGATTCGACTGAACCATCTTCACTTGCGGTTGAAGACCTTGACAATTCGGCCGCTCCTCAAACTCCGTCGACCGACTTTCTTGCCGAATTTATTGCGACCGAGAATCCGCGCGACGCGATCGGCGTGTGGCTGCGCGGCATGGGGCGGACTGAGAAGCCCGCGACGGTCCGATTGCTCGTTCGCACATTGAATCAGGACATCGCCAGGATCGACCAACTGCTCACCGAGCAGGTAAATGCGATTATTCACCATCCAACCTTTCAGAAGCTGGAAGCGAGTTGGCGCGGCCTGTCCTACATGGTGCGGCAGGCAGGCGAGGACGAGCACAGCGACGTCAAAATCAAAGTGCTGAACGCATCCTGGAGCGAACTCCAGCGCGATGTGCGCCGCAGCAACAATACCTTTGACGCGACTACTTTGTTCCGACTTGTCTACGAAGGCGAATTCGGACTCGCCGGCGGGCAGCCGTTCGGTGCGTTGATCGGCGATTACGAAATCTGTCATAAGCCGAGCAGCGAGCATCCGACCAACGATCTGGAGATTCTGGAGTCGATCGCACAGGTTGCGGCGGCGAGTTTCGCGCCGTTTATCACCGGGACGTCGCCGGAATTGCTCGGGCTTGACCATTACGGGCAATTGGAGCGTGGGATTGATATTGATCAGCTTTTTCGCGGGCCGGACTATGTCGCGTGGCGGCGATTTCGTGAGTCCCCGGACGCGCAGTTTGTCGGGCTGGTGCTGCCGCATGTCCTGATGCGCAATCCGTACAAAAAACGCAGCGTATCGGTACGTCGGCATCGGTGCGTCGATTGCAAATATTCGCTGCCGACCGATTCGGTTTCGCAATGTCCCGCTTGCGGTGTCTCGCTGGCCCGGCGTAGCGGAAAAGGGATTGCCACGGAATATCTCGGCTTCTGTTTTGAAGAAGACGTTTCCGGGCCGACGGCGGAACGATACCTGTGGGGCAACGCGGCGTATGCGTTCGGGGCCGTGCTGATCCGGTCTTTTCAGGATTGCGCGTGGTTCGCGGATATTCGCGGCTTCAATCGCGATCTCGCGGAAGGCGGCCTCGTCACCGGATTGCCGGTGGAGCATTTTGGCACGGATTCCTTCGGCGTCGCACCGAAAATGAGCGTGGACGTTGCAATCAGTGATATGTCTGAGAAAGATTTCGGTGCCGCAGGATTGATTCCGCTCAGTCATTGTCACGACACCGAGTTTTGTGCGTTTTTCAGCAACTGGTCCGTCCATCAGCCCAAAAAATACGACGAAGCGAGCGCCACCCTGAATGCGCGAATCTCGGCAATGTTGCAGTACGTCATGTGCGTTTCGCGTTTTGCCCATTACCTGAAGGTGCAGATGCGCGACCGCGTGGGATCATCATCGGAAGCGCTGGAGTTGCAGGATCGCTTAACCAACTGGATTTACGATTACGTGACGACGGATGATCATGCGTCGCCGGAGACAAAGGCGAAATATCCGCTGCAAAAGGCGGCCGTAGAGGTGACGCCGTTGCCGGGTGCGCCGGGTAAGTATCAGTGTACAATGCAGCTCTGGCCGCATTATCAGTTGGATGAATTGCGGATGAGCGTGCAGATGAAGACGAAGTTGTTGTAGCAATTCCGAGGACTGACGTCCTTGGCTAGGTCCTGTCGTCCCTCCGGGACTGAGTATGGAAACAAACTAAGTCGTCGGACTCGGAGTTTCGACGCAACGGACGTGAGATATAGCGTCGGACACGGCGCAGTCCCGACTCGTCGGGACTGCGGGAATGGCACAGAGGGGTCCCGACGCGTCGGGACTACAGAAAGGCGCGGTTGATGAAGCCGATTGAGTTGTTCAATCAGGGACATCTGGATGAGTCGCTGGCGGCGGCGCGGGACGCAGTGAAAAGCAACCCGACGGATGCGAATGCCCGCGCGATTCTGGCGGAGTTGCTGTGCTTTTACGATGAGTTTGAAAAGGCCGACACGCATCTGGACACCGTGTCAACAATGGTGCCGAGCCTCGCGGTGCCGGTGGCGCAGTTTCGGCAAATTATCCGCGGTGCTGTGGCGCGGCGGGACTGGGCCAGCGGACGCGGCGTGCCGGATTTCCGGGAGGACGCGAACGCAGAGATGAAGCTGCGGCTGCGGGTGGCGGTCTGTTTCCATGCCGGCGACGTCGCGGAGGCGGGGAAACTGGCGGCGGAGGCGGAAGCGGCGCGAAAGCCGCTGGCGGGGATGCAAGACGACATAAAGTTTGATGATCTGCGCGATCCGGATGACATTCTCGGCTCAGTGCTGGAAGTGCTGACCGGCGACGGTCGCTATTTCTGGCTGCAGCTCGACGATCTGGCTTGGCTGAAAATCGAGGCGCCGACGCGGCCACGGGATCTGCTGTTTCGCGCGGGACGGGTCGCGTGGAAGGATGGCCGCGAGGGTGCGGTGTTTTTGCCGATGACCTATCCGTGGAATAACGAGCACGCGGACGCGGGATTGCGGGCGGGGCGGTCGACGGCGTGGCTGGAAGATTCGGAGAATCTCGTTCGCGGCACCGGCGGGAAAATGCTGATGGTCGGTGAGGAAGGTGTGGCGCTGGGTGATGTGCGGACTGTGACGTTCGATGGCAGCGGGAGCTAGTGTCGCCCCTTTCGGGGCTGGTGAATTGAACGGCTCTTTCCGTGGGCTGACGCCCACGGCTATTGTTGTGGCGTCCCTTCGGGACTAAGCGAGAGAGGTACTAATCACGTGCCAGACGTTCTTGTCGCACGCCAGACGTACTTATCACGTGCCAGACGTTCTAATCGCGTGCCGGACGTTCTTATGGCGTGCCACAGGTAATGAATGGTTCGGGGCGGCAGGTTGCAGGTAGTTCTGACGAGGGACTGAAGTTGAGTGGTGTTTGCGCTTCCTTATCCCGAATGCTCTCGGAATGGCGCTGATCCTGAAATCGTGGAGTTGGTTGGCATCGGTTATGAAACGAAATACGCCATCACAACCGGGTTCGATGCATTCGCTCGCGGAGCGGATTTCGTCGGAGTTTGTGGAGCGCGCCGCGGAGCGGGTTTCGGGCGCGGAACAGGTGCGGCGGGTGCGTGATGAGGTGCGACGGGATCTGGAGAATCTCCTGAACACGCGGTGGCGCTGCGTGTGCTGGCCGCCGAAACTGGAAGAACTTGATCGGTCGCTGGTGAATTATGGTTTGCCGGATTTTTCTGGTGTGCCGTTGAACGATCGCTCGCAGCTGGCGAGTTTTCGCAGCATCGTGGAGCAGGCGATTTCGTATTTTGAGCCGCGGCTGCGGATGTTGAAAGTAAGTTACATGCCGGCAACTTCGTCGGAAGAGCGGTCGTTGCGATTCCGCATCGACGGCACGCTGGTCGTCGCGGACGAACAGCATTCGGTCATCTATGAGAGCGTGCTGGACACCGCGTCGGCGGAATTCCACGTTAGATATGGGCGCAGGTGAACGACGATCTTCTGACATATTACAACCGCGAACTGACGTACATTCGCAAGTATGCCCGCGCCTTCGCCGAGGCGAATCCGGACATTGCGCCGC
>JBFWWY010000070.1:0-6072 GCA_050245935.1 Phycisphaerae bacterium
CTCAGTTACAAGTGATGTACGCCTGCCCCGCGCTCCCGCGTGGCAACCTTCAACAGGGGAGACCGAGGCTCCCGCCGAGAAAACGCAAATAGGAGACCGAGGCTCCCGCCGAGCCATTCACATCAGGTGGTCAGCATTTTCTGGCGCAATTCATCATCAACTCGACCGCATTCCGAACAGCAACCGTCAACGGCGCCGCGCAAGTTTGCACAATGTATCCCCGTATCACAGTATCACTTTTTCACCTTCGCACCTTTTCACCTTCTCACTCCCCCACAACCCCGCGCGGTCCGCAGAACACCAGATTCTCCGCACCCATCATCTCTCTCAACCGCTCGATCACCAGCGGACTCGGATCGACGTGCCCTGCCTCGCGCGCTTTGAGCGTCGCCGTCGCGCCGCTCGGCGTTTCCACCTCAAAGTAAAGCTGACACTGCCCGCGATGATCGAGACAAAGTGCCTTCAAATCCGGCAGCACACCGTCTTTTCGCGCCACGCTGCGCATTTTCACGATGAGGCAGTGCGCGTATTTTCGCCGTGCGTCTTCAATCGGCACGATCGCATTCGCGCGAATGCTCGGGTCTTCGCGCCGCGTGTCGAGCGTGCCTTCGACAAAGACGACCGTATCGGGTTTGAGCAGCTTTTGCATCTCGTCGTCGAGCCGGTCGGGAAAGACGACTGCCTCCACCGATCCCTCAAAATCTTCGATTGTCAGCACCATCATCTTTTTCCCGGCGCTGCGACCCTGCTTGATGATCACCGGCCGCAGCCGCGAGATCAGCCCCGCAAGCCGCACTTCGGGCCCGCTCTTGAAACGGTCGCCGGAACCATTCGCGGCCGCGTTCCGCGCCATCGCGGGCAATTGCGACGTGTTGGCCGTACTGAACGTTCGCACGACGTCTTCGTAATTCGTCAGCGGATGTTTCGTGATATAAAAGCCGAGCGTCGCTTTCTCATACGCGAGCATTTCCGCGTCAGTCCACTCAATCGCCGGAATCGGCGGAGGCTCCACCGGCTCGGTCAATCCACCGCCGAACATGCTGAGTTGCCCCGCGCGCGCGTCGCGCTGCGCCTGGTTGCCCAGTTCCATCGCCTGCTCAAGCACAGTTATTAACGCGCGGCGCATCGCGCCGGTCGTGTCGAACGCGCCGGCCTTGATCAGATTTTCGAGAACGCCTTTGTTGACCGACTGCAAGTCCACCCGCTCGCAAAAATCGAACAAATCGCGGAAAGGACCGGTCTTCGCGTTGATGCTGGCGGATTTTTTTGCTTTCGCGTCCGCGCCGTTCGAAGCTGGGGAACCGGTTCTCAACCGGTCGTTCGAAGGTGAGGAACCAGTTCTCAACCGGTCGTTCGAAGCTGGGGAACCGGTTCTCAACCGATCGTTCGAATGTGGGGGACCGGTTCTCAACCGATCGTTCGAATGTGGGGGACCGGTTCTCAACCGGTCACTGTCGCCGCGCGCCGCGCGAATTTTCTCCACCGCCTTTTTCCCCACGCCCGAGATCGCCGCCAACCCAAACCGCACATGCCCGCGCCGCGCATCCTTGCGAACGGCGGTTTCACGACCATCCGCGCCGTTTGCCTGGGAACTACGTCCGGCAGAGACGCCGGACGCTACGGGATAAACAACCGTAAACGCCTCATCGCTCTCGTTCACATCCGGCGGCAAAACCGGAATGCCAATCGACCCGTCCGCCTGCCGCAATCGCCGGCATTCATCGATATACCCCGCGATTTTTTCAGTATTTCCGCTTTCGTACGTCAGCACCGCCGCCATGAATTCGACCGGGTAATACGTCTTCAGCCACGCGGTCTGGTAGGCCACGATCGCGTAACCCGTCGAATGCGCTTTATTGAACGCATAACCGCCAAACTTGAGAATATCGTCGAAAATCTGCTCGCCGACCTTGCGCGACACCCCGTTCTTTTCACAGCCTTCCAGGAACGGCCCGCGTTCGGCGTTGATCATCGACTCTTTCTTTTTACTGATCGCTTTTGCAAGCCGAAACGCGCGGCGCAGCGGTACATCGCCGAGCCGGTTCACGAGCCGCGATACCTGTTCCTGATAAACCATGATGCCGTACGTCTCCGCGAGCACTTCCGTCATCGTCTGGTGCGGTGTCGTCCATTTCTTCCCGTGCTTGCGCGCGACGTACTCGTCGATGTATTCCATCGGCCCCGGCCGATAGAGCGCATTCGCGGCAATAAGGTCCTCGATGCGGTTCGGGCGCATTTTCATCAGCACATCGCGCATCCCGCCGGATTCGAACTGAAAAATGCCGCGCGTTTCACCACGCGCCAGCAACTCATAAACACGCTGATCGGTGAGATCGAGCTTTGCGACATCGATTGTTTCGCCGTGATGTTGCGCAATAAGATCAACGGCCCGCTGAATCTGCGACAGCGTGCGCAAGCCGAGGAAGTCCATCTTCAGCAGGCCGACCTTTTCGACCGTCGGCCCTTCGAACTGCGTCATTACGTCTTTTTCGTCGGCGTCTGACGGCTTGTAGAGCGGGATGAGCGTGTCCAGCGCAACGTCTGCCACGACAACACCCGCTGCGTGAACCGAAGCGTGCCGCGCCATGCCTTCGAGACGCTTGCCGATATCGATCACTTTGCGAATCGTCGCGTCTTCGGCGTACAGCCGCTTCAGTTCCGGCTCGCGCTCCACCGCTTTGTCGAGCGTCATCTTGAGCTCTTCGGGAACGAGCTTCGCGATCGAGTCGGTGCGTTGCAGATCGATGTCCATCACGCGGCAGATGTCGCGGATCGCGGCTTTCGGCTTCAAACGACCGAAGGTGATAATCTGCGCCACGTGCCCGTATTTTTCGCGCACATAATTGATCACGTCCTGCCGGCGATCCATGCAGATGTCGACGTCGATATCGGGCATCTCGTCGCGCTCGGGGTCCATGAAGCGCTCGAAGTACAACCCGTAACGCAGCGGATCGACGTCACTGATTTCCAGACAATAGCCGACGACCGTGCTGCAGCCGCTGCCGCGCGTGTTCACCGGAATGCCGTTGTCGCGCGCGTAACGAATAAAATCCCAGACGATCAGGAAATAGCCGGAAAAGCCCTTGCCCGAAACGACCGACAACTCATAGTCGATGCGTTCGCGTATTTCGTCGGTGATCTCCGCGTAGCGCTTCTTCGCACCTTCGTACACGAGTTCGCGGAGATAGTCGTCGGCAGGCGCGTTCTTGGGCGTTGGATACGCGGGTGCGAACCGCTGATTAAAATCGAACTCAATGTCGCACATGTCCGCAATGCGGAGCGTGTTCTGCAGCGCGTCTTCATACTCCGGCAACGCCTGAAGCATTTCGTCGTACGATTTCAGATAAAACTGGTCTGTCTCGAATTTGAAGCGATTTTCGTCTGCGACTTTCGCGCGCGTGGAAATGCAGCAGAGTACGTCGTGCGCTTCCACATCGTCGTGCGTGAGATAATGCACGTCATTCGTCGCGATCGTGCCGACGCCGAGCCGGTTGGCGAGATCGACCAGTTCCGGGTTGAGGTCTTTCTGTTCCTGCAGGCCGTGGTTCTGCAGTTCCATGAAGAAGCGGTCCGGCCCGAAGATGTCGAGATACGTTTCCGCCATCTTCTTGGCAGCGGCTTTGTCTTCGCGCATGAATTTCTGCGGAATCTGCCCGCCGAGACAGGTACTTGTACAAATGAGCCCGGTCGAAAACGCGCGCAGCACTTCATGATCGATGCGCGGTTTGTAGTAAAACCCCTCGCGATAGCCGATGCTGCAAAGTTTGATCAGATTCTGATAGCCGGCGAGATTCTGTGCCAACAGCAGCAGGTGAAACGAGGCGTCCTTGCCGCCGCCCATCGACTTGTCGAAGCGGTCGGTGGGGGAGATGTACAACTCGCAGCCGATGATCGGCTTGATCCCTGCCGCGATGCACGCCGTATAAAACTCGATCGCACCGAACATGTTTCCGTGATCGCTGATGGTCAGCGCGGGCATGTTCAGTTCTTTGGCCCGCGCGACGGTCGAGCTGATGCGGCACGCACCGTCGAGCAGCGAATATTCGGTGTGTAAGTGCAGATGCACAAACGGCTTATGGGCCGTGGTGGTTTTGTCAGTCATGTTGGGTTCGCCTCCTGCTTACGTGGCATTGTAACGTGCGGAACGGCAAGCACAGAGTCACGGAGGCACGGAGGAAGGCGCTTCCTATTGCGAGTCTGAAGTCGTGGTACTTAATCTGGGAGACCGAGGCGCTCGCCGCGTTTTTCCGAGTGCACGCCTAAGTCATTCAACGCCGCGCGTATAAGGGGGGAGCTTCATCCCGCAATCGCCGGTAACGCTGTTTTATTGCGACATTTCGATCGCATGATTTCTACGTTGGTGGTTTGCAATGATTTTCGCGAGGCCGATGACGGGACACGCCAACCGCTTCCTGACGGGCGCGGCTCTGATCGATTTGCTCGCCGTTCACCGATTTCGGTGACGGGGCGTCGCTGGCACGGCGGCGCGGACGCTATTCTTTGCTATCCCATCCGCGATGCTCGCGCTGCGGATCGATCTTGAGATAGCGCGAGAGATAGTGCGTGCCGATGTAAAACGGAATTGTGTCGAGCAGCGCAACGATCATCTTGAAGACGTAACCGGTCGCGATGAACATCCAGAGTTGCGGCCAGAGCGGCTTGTCGTTCACGATCGGCAGCGCGTGTGCATAAAAGTGGGTAATGAGAATCACCGCCGTCGTGTCCACGAGCTGGCTGGTCAGCGTTGACGCGTTGTTGCGCAGCCAGAGGTGCTTGCCCTTGGTCAGCCACTTCCAGAAGTGAAACACCTGCACATCGACGAACTGCGCCGCGAGATACGCCGCCATCGACGCCGTCACCGCGCCGAACGCGAGCGAGCGGATCTGAAAAAACGCCCAGCCGCCGGTGTCGACGAACGTCTGTTTCTCCGCATCCCACACCGGCAGCGGCGGCCGTCCGGTGTCGGCGTCGAGCGGCGAAAAACCTGGCCAGACGCCGCCGAGCCAGAGGATGAACACGACCCAGATATTCAGCAACAGGCCAACGAAGACGACGAAATTCGCGCGTTTACGCCCGTACAGCTCGCTGATGAAATCGGTGCAGAGAAACGTGATCGGATAGGGCAGCACGCCGACGGCGATCGCGAACTTCCACCGCCAGCTTTCCCAGTTCTGAAACATGAACGCGAGATTCAGAAACCGCGAGATGCCGAGAATATTCAGCATCGCGAGCGTGCCGAGAAAAATCCCCGCGAGAATCAAAAACACCCGCTCGCGGCGTTCGTGCAGCTTCGCGTCGACAAAATCGTAGGGGAGCGACATGCGTGCGGATGATAAATGAGCGAGGGGTGGGGTGCGAGCAGGCTACCGCGTCGTCTGCGGGACGAACCAGCCCAGCAGGGCGACACTGCTTTAGCCGGGTGCGTAAGCGCCCGGTATGAATCGTGGTAAAGTTTCTAAGCCCAGAAGGGGCGGCACAAATGGCGTCAATACGTGTCGCCCCTTCGGGGCTTGAGGTTTCAGGGGTGCTTCAATCCGTGGGCTTGCGCCCATGGCTAGTATCTGTCGCACCTACAGTGCTTTTGTTGCCGAGGCATGGCGCGCTAGGGCACATACTGGCGGGTTGCCTGCCAATGGCGAGCTGCGGCATTCTTACGGCCTTCCAAGCATGACCCAACCTCCATCCCCCGCTATCATGCCCGTTCGATTTTGACACATTGACCCGCTCCACGCGGCCGCCGCGCGGGCCGGGGTGATTTTCTCGGATTTGCCTGAGGATTTTGGGATGACACATTCCGCCGTCATGGCCGAGTCGGCTGCGGCTCACGAACACGGGCACGGGCATTCGACGCCGTTCCAGCACACGCTGCGGGTCGGCGCGGGCCGCGCGAACGGCTGGTTGCTGGCTGCGCTGCGCGCGACGAAGGGCCGCGGCATGCCGAAGTTTTACTCCAAGCCGCTGCGCCCGCCGATCGGCTGGGCCGGGGCGCACGTCGAAGCGACCGCGCTGACGGCGCGGGCCTTGTTGCGCTACGGCATTGCGAACAATGACGCGCTCTCGCTGTCCGCCGCC
>JBFWWY010000070.1:6082-9919 GCA_050245935.1 Phycisphaerae bacterium
GCCCGCGATCTCGGCGTCTGGCTGGGAGAGGCGATGCTGGCGGAAGGCGCGATGCCGGCCGGCGAGTTCAAGAAAGGCCACGCCGACACAACCCCCGGCGTTTGGGCGACTGCACAGTCCGTGCTCGCGTTTCTCGCGCTCGCTGACGCGACGCAGGAGGAGCGCTGCACCGTTGCCGCCAATCGCGCGACGGAGTGGCTGCGCCGCGCGATTCACGAAGACGAAGACATCTGGACCGAATTCACCGAGCACAATTACTCCTCGCCGACGTATTACACGGCGGTGACGCACGCGATGCTGGAAGCCGCACACCGTACGCAAAACACGACCGTGCGCGATGCCGCCCTCGCCGCGGTCACGCGTCTCGCTGTCGATCGTGAAGACGCCGGCGGCTTCCGCAACTGGGGCGAAAACCGCACCGACGTTGCTCCGTTGCACACCGTCGCCGCGACGATTTCCGGGTTTATCGAGACGGGCCGCCTGCTCGGGCCGGCAGGGGCGGATGCGCTGCGGATCGGCAAGGAGTGTTCGCGCATGCTGATGCTCGATCAGCGCGCGAACGGCAAACTCGCAGGCGGCTACGACGAAACGTGGGAAGCGGCGCGGTGGTATGCGTGCCCGTCGGGCATCGCACAGATTGCGAGCCTCTGGCTGCGCGAATACATACGCGATGGCGATCTGTTCGCGCTCAACAGCGCGTTCGTCGCGATGGAAGAACTGATGAAGTATCAGGAAGTCGATCCGATGGACCCGGATTGCAATGGTGCGGTGCCGGGATCGTCGCCGCTGTGGGGACCGTTTGAGAAAATGGCGTATCCGACGATTTCGTCCGCTCATTTTGTCATCGCGGCGATCGATGCGGACGAGGCTTTGCAGAAATTAATGGAGCGTGGCGCATGCGAGTAGCACTGCTTTTTGATGGAGACCAGCGCGACGTTGCCATCGCGACGCTCGGCGTGTTGACGCGCGAAGTGAAGGCGACTGTGCCGGTGGCGTGTGAGGTGAAGTCGCACGAGAAAACGTGTTGTGGAATTCCGATGGGGCGCTGGTTTGCGAAGCGCGTTGCGGGGAAGAGTGATCGACGTTCGCTCGCGCTTGAGCCGGCGTTGCGGGCGGGGGGCATGCTTGATTGCTCACTCGCCGAAGCGTGCGAGAAAGCCGGGACGAAGCGCATGAAATGCGCGGATGTGAACGATGACGGCGTGCTGTTGGAGCTGTCCAGTCAGGATTTGAACTTTGTCGTGCGGCTGTCGCACGTCGGCGACGCACTTACGCTCGCCCCGCTCGCAACGCACGGGCTGATCTCCATTCATACCGGCGATTATCCGCATGTCGCGGGGGAGGACGGCGCGCGGTGGGCGCTGATGCGGGGTGCCAAACCGTCCGTCGTCGCGACGCGCACGCCGGCGTGGGTTGAATTCGACGAACCTTGCGAACCGATTGTTCGTAAACAAGCGAAGTGCGCAACGGCCGGCTTTGAAGAATGCTTCGGCGAGCTCGACGCGCTTGCGGTTGCGTGCGTGAAGGAGGCGGTCGTGACCACGATGCGCGATTCCGACGCCGTGGTCGGCGCGCTGCTCGATCGTCCGCCGAGCCGACCCGGCAAGATGGCCCAGCCGTTGGTGGAAGTGCTGGAAGCCTGGGCGGGGAAGTAGAAAATGGGAGAACGAGGCTCCCGCCGAGCCGCGATTGGGAGACCGAGGCTCGTGCCGAGTCTTCAAGCCGCAAGCGCCAGCGCCCGGCTCAAGCGACGGCAAGATGTCGTGTGCGCTCGTCAATTGCGTTCAATGGTTGGCCAACCAGAATAACCAACGACTTGTGCGACTCCCCTCAGCCAACTGCTCCCATTTGATTGAGCATGGTACATTGTTGCGCATTCCATTGATTAACGCGAAACAATTATCCGTCAGTGTTCCCAGCCCCGATTTCGTTTGAATGGCGATACAAAATGAGCTTATTGAAACTGGGCCAAGAAAGGTATAAGCCAAGTAGCAAAACGATTGGAAACAATGATATGTAACCAACAAGCCCCGGCTTGTTGAAGCGAAAATCCCAATGCCAGAAGTGAAGAAAAGGAGATTCACGCCAATTTGCGAAAATTTCCGGGGATTCGCGGAACTCATGACCCTCCGGAATACTCGCTGCAATCCCCAGGACACCATCTACTAAGTTGATTACAAGTCGTTGTCCAAAAAAATGGATCTCAATCCAAATGAATGCCGAAAAGATGAAAGCTGTGAGCATCGCAAGAAAGATTCCAAAGACGAGCGCCCTTGTAATTGAAGAGCTTCGCTTTTTGGCACAGACTTGTTTCGTCTCCGACTGATTCATTGAAGGTCTCATGATAACAGGACTGCGGATCATTATATCCAGCAGTCGACCGACGAATGTGTTAGAAGGTTTTACGCTAAGCTCAATTCGATTCGTTTTCTGATGAACAAACTCACACGAATGATCTGGACCGCACAAGCCCTCGGTTGGGAGAACCTGCCGCGGCGTGTGCTGCAGATCGCGAAACACAAACTCAAACTTCTAGAAAAGCGGCTTCCGGCCGGTGAATTGTCCGCTGACGAACTACGTGCCCACTTCACGCCGGACTACGCGCCCGCACATGCGCGACAATACTGGCAGAATCGCGCCGGTGCCTTCGGTTTTTCAACCGACGCGCGCAAGAATTTGCGTGCGCACCTGCGTACAACGATCGCTGACGATTCAGCAGCGAGTGCATTACGCGCAAACGCTTCCCGCATCGCGCAAGGCGAATTTCCTTATTTCAATCATCGCTGGGAAAAGCCCGGCAATCCGCCGAACTTTCAGCACGATCCGATTCACAACGTCACATGGCCGACGGGGCAGCACTGGACGACGTATGGCCAGTTCAATCCCGATCGTGCGGACCTGAAATGCGTCTGGGAAGCGTCGCGATTCTCGTGGGCGTATCTGCTCGCGCGCGCACACGTGCTCGACCCTGCGTGCGATGCGGCGAGAACTTTCTGGTCCCATTTCGAAGCATGGGATCAACAGAATCCCTATGGTTCAACCGCACAATGGGCCTGCGGTCAGGAAAGCTCGTTTCGTCTGTTCGCGTGGCTGTTCGCGGCGAGTGCGCTGCTCGACAGCGCGGAAACGACCGACGCGCGGCTCGCGCGCCTGACCGAACTGGTGTGGTACACCGGCCGTCACGTCGCGGAAAATATCGTCTACGCCCGGAGTCAGAAGAATAATCACGCGATCAGCGAGGCGGCGGCGCTCTGGCTGATCGGATCGCTGTTCCCGGAATTGAAAGCCGCTGAAGAATGGCGTGCGCAGGGGCAGCGCGTGCTGGAGGCGGAGGTCGCGCGGCAGATTTATCCCGATGGTTCGTACGTGCAGCACAGCCTGAACTATCACCGCGTCATGCTCGACGATTTGTTGCTCGTCCTCAGCGTCGCGCGGCGAATCGGCGTCGCGTTTTCCGAGCGGCTGCAGGCGAAGTTTGAAGCTGCGACGCGGTGGTTGCTGGATTTTGTCGATCCAGATACCGGCGTCGTCGCGAATTATGGTGCCAACGACGGCGCGCTGGTGCTGCCGCTGTCGACATGCGATTACGACGATTTTCGTCCGGTGGCCCGCGCCGCCGCACATTTTGCTGCGTTGCCGACGCGGTTTGAACGCGGGCCGTGGGATGAAAAGCTGTTTTGGTTAGCGGGATTTGACGCGGTCCGCACGGCAGAGCCTACGAATCCCGAGAATTTTGCCGAATCGGATGAAAGCAAAACGAAGCGGCTCGGCGGGGGGCTCGCCGGCTCGAACGAAAATAAACAACGAAGTGTAGGGCGGCGCGACGGTGGGTATTTC
>JBFWWY010000071.1:0-9905 GCA_050245935.1 Phycisphaerae bacterium
CGCAGGCCATTTGCCATGAGACGCCGCAGCTACCAAGCGTGAGTGCCGCACAGCATCGCGGCAATGGCGTCATCCCGCCGCGTGCGCTCCGCGGAGATCTCGACAATATTGTCATGACGGCGCTGCGAAAATCTCCGAGCCGTCGCTATCGCTCCGTGCAGGCGTTTGGTGAAGACATCGATCGCTTCTTCAACGGTCAACCGGTGCTGGCGCGGAAAGACACCCGGAGTTACCGCACGTGGAAGTTTGTTCGTCGCAATCGCGTCGCGGTGTCGGCGGTGCTGATCGGCGTCATTGCTCTGATTGCAGGTATCATCGGACTGAGCGTGGGATTGCGTCAGGCACGAACAGATCGTGCCCGCGCGCTCGCCGCTGTGTCGGAAGCCGAAGCAGTCATGGGATTCTTCGGGGATACGCTGGCGCGCGCCAATCCGTACGTGAGCCGAGGCAAGGCCTCGCTGCTCGATCTGCTGGAAGACGCGGAAGCCCGCGTGGACCGGGAATATCGAAGGATGCCCGGCGTTGAAGCGCGGGTGCGGCTGACGATCGCGAAATCGTACGCGGGCTTATGGCGGTGGGAAAAGGCGCGCGATCAGGCTGCGCGGGCCGTGCGTCTCTTTCAGTCGGATGGGAACACGGACCCCGCTTTGCTGGTCGACTCGCTTCTGCTGCTTTCTCGCGCATACTCATTTTCAAATGATGGCAATGCCCTGCGAATCAGCAAACGGGCATTGAGCAACGCGCGCGCGGTTCACGGAGAGCAGTCCCCTGAGTTTGCAGAAGCGCTGGGTCTGTTGGGATTTGCGTACTGGACAAGTACGGCCGCTGCAAGCCCCGACGCGGAATCAAATTACCGTGCGAGCCTGAATCTGTTTGAAAAGCTCGAAGATCGCTGGTCCGCAGCACGCGCCCGCATCTGCTTCAGTTACGCGATGTATCTGCGCGCGATTAACCGGCACGTCGAAGCGGAGCCGTATCTTTACGCCGCGCTGTCGTACTTCCGCAGCGAGATCCCGTCGCGCGACCTTTACCTGGTCGAATGTCTCTACATGTATTCCAAACTACTGTTTGAAATCGGACAATTTGGCGATGCCGAGTTGTTCTTGGACGAGTGCATTGACCGAATTCCGGAGTCCTTTGTGCGGCAGAAGGCGATCGACGCACACATGTCCCTGGCGTATATCTACTTCGAAGAGGGGTGTTTCGAACAAGCGGAAGCACAATTCAAGAAAACGGTCGAGCGCTATCTGGTCATGAACGTGGACGACTGCACGTGTGCATTTTCACAAACCGTTTCACCCGCGGCATTGAGCCTTTTCGAAACGATCGATCTGAATGACGACAAGCGATTCGCGTTATATCAGACGGGATACGAAATGTGCCACGCCGCCCCGTGCCTCGATCATCTGCTGTTGGAACGTTGCATCCACAACATGTTTGCGTCCGCAATCAATCATCGCAATCAGCTTGATCTTTGGGACCAGTTGGTCGAATGTCGCAAGGACATCACGGAACGGATTCTTGGGGACAAAGACGTTACCGTTCAATATTGAATACTCGTTTCTACTAGCGCACATGAGTCCGTCAATCAAAAACGCTCACAGTCGATGTCGAATCGCCCACAAGTCGGGAAAGGCCGGCTGGAACAGCGTTCGTCGCAGAAACTCCGCACCGGAGGAACCGCCGGTGCCGGGTTTCATGCCGATGGTGCGCTCGACCATCTTGACATGCCGGTAGCGCCACTCCTGCAGACCTTCGTCGAAGTCGACCATCGACTCCAGCAGTTGTGCGGCGTCGGGGTGATTGCGGTAAATATCCAGCACATGTTCCTGAATCTGCTCGTTGGCGACGGTGGGCGCGGTCGCTTCGCGACTGCGCAATTCTGCCGGAATTTCGTAACCCCGCGCCGCGAGAAAATCATAAAAGTGATCCATAATGGACGGCTCGCTGATGCGCTTGAGCAAAACATCACGGCCCGGCGTTCCGGTCGGGTGGAACTGAATCATGTTCGCGCGTTTGTAGCCGAGCAGAAATTCGAGTTCGCGAAATTGCGCTGATTGGAAGCCGCTCGCGCTTTCGAGACGATTGCGGAAACTGTTGAACTCCATCGGCGTCATCGTTTCGAGGATGTCGAGCTGCGCGACCATGACTTTCATGATCGTGCGGCAACGTTTGATCGACGCCATCACGCCGTAGAGCCGGTTTGCCGTCAGATCGCGACAGACTTTGTCGAACTCGTGCAGAAGCTGCTTGAACCAGAGCTCGTACACCTGATGGATGATAATGAACAACATCTCATCGTGTTCGGCGGGTTCGGACTTCGGCACCTGCAGCGCGAGAAGTTCGTCGACTTTGAGGTAACTGGAATAGGTCAGAGATTTTCGCGGCGCGGGAGCGAGTGATTCGCTTTTATTTTCGGGATTCATTGGCAATTCCTGCTCTGAAATCTAAGCGGTGCGTCACTCCAATGCATCGCGCGTATCGAACGACGTACTGCAATCGAGTTTTCTTCGCTTCCTGACGGGCGCGGCGCTGATCAAGCATCAAGCTCCCTGCGTCCGGAAAATCAGCCACATTACGATGATGAATAATAGCGTGATGAACGCGATTGCGACGTTGAACACCGCGCGATCCTGCCGGGCGGCGCGGCGGACGGCGGCGGCGTAGGGCGTACGCGTGAAGGAAATCATCGTGTAGAGCGGCGTGTACCACTTTCCGGTAATGCGGTCGACAAATCGCTCGAAAGACTTCTTCCAGCGGAACAGCCGCGAGCCGGAGTGGTCGCGCATTTCGATGAAGTTGTAGAGCGCGAGGTTGGCCAGCGCGTCGGCGTTGGGTTTGCGCTCTCCGTAATACGCGGCGAAGACCTTCCCCCAGTCGGGCGCATGCTGCGCGACGCACTCGTTCAAAATCGTGCAATCCTCGAATGCGCAGTTCATCCCCTGTCCATAAAAGGGCACGACCGCATGGGCGGCATCGCCGAGCAATACGACCTTATCGCGATAATTCCACGGGCCGCAGCGAACCGTGACGAGCGAACTCGTCGGATTCTGCTGAAAATCCTCGACGAGCGTCGGCATGTGCGGCACCGCGTCGGCAAAATGCTTTTCAAAATACGCGCGAATCTGCTCCGGCGTTTGCAGTTGCTCAAAGCCGTGCGGACCGCGAAACGGCCAGAAGCACGTGCAGGTGAACGAGCCGTCGGGGTTAGGCAGCGCGATCATCATATAGCTCTCGCGCGGCCAGATGTGCAGCGCATTCGGCTCGATGCGGAAACCGCCGGCGTCGGCTGCGGGGATGTGCAGCTCCTTGTAGCCGTGTTCGAGATATTGCTGCTGATAGTCGAAGCGGTCCTCGCGTTGCAGACGGCTGCGAACGGCGGAGAATGCACCGTCGGCACCGATGATGATGCGGCCGGTGGTTTGCGTGAGTTCGTGCGAATCGATGTCCTCAAGCGTGGCGCGCGGCGCATCAAGATCGACGTCGATGCAGCGTTGGCCGAAGCGCACAGTGACATTGGGTAATGCCTCGGCAGTTTCGACGAGCAACTGGTTCAGCCCGCCACGCGAGACGGAAAGGATCGCGCGGTCGGGGTCTTTGTCGTAGGGTTGGTAGGAAAGCTGGCCGCTGGGCGAATGTATCATGCGACCGGGCATGGGGATCGCAAGCTTCAGCACGGGTTCGGCGAGACCGACTTCGCGTAAGGCGTGCAGCCCGCGCTGCGAAAGTGCGAGGTTGATCGAGCGCCCGCCGACGATTTTGCCGGAGCGCGGATCGGGCCGGCGCTCGAAAACTTCGACCGGGTAGCCGGCCTTCGCGAAGTAACACGCCATCAACGCGCCGCCGAGGCCGGCGCCGATGATGGTGATGGTTTCTTTGGGTTGGTTGGGCATGGGTGCGTATTTCGTACTTGGATTAACCGTTTTGGTACTGCATTCGTAGAAAGTGCAGGCTTTGATCCACATCGCGGGCGAACAAACTCCGCGACGCATGTCGCTTGAGCCGGACACTGGCCCTCGCGGCTTGGACGGCCGCTTGCTCCGCCCATGCTAATCGCGTGAGGGCGGATGGGGAACGAAGGCGTATTTTCGTACAGAGCGAGAGAGGAATCTTGCGAGATCGGTCACAACCAAGAAGACGAAAGATTGAATCCGTCATCAAAACGGGGTGTCCCCCATCGTGCACCGCGATTGGGTCAGATCGGATGCGGGTGCACATTGTCCAGCAAAGTGCAGGGCACCCGCTGAAAGTAAAGTTCGCGCGGGTTGAATACCCGCCCCACAAGAACGGATCGCAAGAACGCCTTTGCCCCCTTCACCTCCAGCGCAGCGCCACGACCTCACCCTAAGCCCAGCCCGGTTATTCTCATTCATGGTCCTCCACTCCACCACTCCTTCAATCCTCCAATACTCCAATCCTCCAATCCTCCACTTCCCCGCTCCCCCACTCCTTCAATCCTCCCCCGCGTTCCGCTAAGATGAATTCGCGTCTCAAAATGAAATCAAATCGCCGCGCCGGAGCTTTGCATGTCGCAGGAACAATCGTATATCGCCAACGACGAGCCCGAACGCGCGTTGGGCCTGGATCTTGTACGGGCCTGTGAAGCCGCGGCCTTGAACACCTTCCGCTGGATCGGCCGCGGCGACAAAAACACCGCCGATGCCGCCGCGACCGACGCGATTCGCGGCACGCTCAACGCGATCGAGATGTGCGGCACGTGTACGATCGGCGAAGGCATCAAGGACGAAGCGCCGGGAATCTTCGTCGGCGAACGGCTCGGCACATGGCCGGACGACGGCCCGTGCATCAATATCGCGCTCGACCCGATCGACGGCACCACGCTGACTGCGAAGGGTTTGCCGGGCGCGATCAGCGTCATGGCGGCGGCGCGGACAAAGGGACCGAACGACTGCGCGCTCGTTTCGGTGCCGAGCGTCTACATGGAGAAAATCGCCGTCGGGCCGCAGATTGCCGAAGGGCCGGGGACGATCCGTCTTGATGCGCCGGTCGATCAGAATCTTGAAATCATCGCACTCAAACTGGGCAAGCGCGTGCGCGACCTGGTCGTCTGCGTTCTCGACCGCCCGCGCCACGACAATCTGATCGCGAAGGTCCGCGCCACGGGCGCTTCGATTCGCATGATCGGTGACGGCGACGTCGCGGGCGCGATCGGGCCGTCGATGCCGGAAAGCGCGATCGACGTTTACATGGGCATCGGGGGTTCACCGGAAGCGGTGCTGGCGGCGGCGGCGATCAAATGTCTGGGCGGTGAGATTCTCTGTCGAATGTGGCCGCGCGATGACGAAGAACGAAAGTTCATCTGCGAAAAAGGTTTCGAGGACAAACTCGACCATACTTATACGAGCAACGAGATGGCGCAAGGTGAAGGCATTGTGTTCGTCGCGACCGGCATCACGGACAACGCAATGTTGCAGGGCGTGCGGGTGCGCGGGCACACGGCGACGACGCACTCGGTTGTCATGCGGATGCGGTCGCGAACGGTCCGCTACATTCGCGCGTTTCACGATCTCACGAGGAAGACGATTCGCGTCGGCACCGATGCGCGCGGCGTAAAGCTGTAGTACGATGGAGCAGGCCGCGACCCAACCCCCTGCTCCGATCTTGAAGCGCATCGTATCGTTGCTGGTTTTTGTCGCACTCTGCGGTGGAATGTTTGCGGGGTATCGGGCGCTACCGGGTGCCGGCGGGCTGAAGAGCGAGCTCCGCTGGTTGCTGGCGATGCCGGATGCGCCGACGAAGCGCATGAATCAGGCAATCGTCCTCATGGCTACAGCGTATCAAACAAATCCGGATCGCGCCCTCGCTGTCTATGAATCGCAGTTTCAATCCGCAGAACCCGCCGCTACCGGTCAGTTGCTCTACATCTCGAGTTTCCTGTTCGGCGTCGATTCCGATTTCACGGATGTGTTTTTCCGATGGTTTCAGGACGCCCGAAAGCAGGAGCACGCCCAATATGCCGAATCGCTGGCGCGCTGCTTCGCAATTGCGATTGCGCGTTCTGAACATCCTTTGCAAAGGTTCGATTTGTTGCAGGAGGGTGACGTCGCATGGCTTGCGATTGCCGTGGCAAAGGAGCCGCTTGCCGTACGGCTGACCGACCTCGTGATGTTGGCGAATGCGGGCGGAAACTGGAGACCGTCAGAGCAAATTGTGGGTGCTTTCTTCAGTCTGGAAGGCGAGAGCCAGCGCGGCGCGCCACTCGTCGAAGTGCTTTCTAACTTTTATTCGTTTTTTGAGTTGGTCGATTGGGAAGCGCCGGATCGGAATGCAGTCGTCCACGCGCTGGATGCGTTACGAACGGATAACAATCCACTGGTCCGACTTTGCGCACTGCGACTGTTGGCGGTTCATGGAGACGACGCCGCGCTTGAATCGTTGCGGGCAGATGGTGATGTCGTCGCGAGTTTGCTTGCGGATACCGATGCCGAGCTGCCTCAGCAATGAGTATCTTGATTCTGGAGATCGAATGTTGCCGATGCCGGGCGCTGGCACTTGCGGCTTGCATCTGCACAGCCCGATTCGGGGGTCCGGCGCTACGGATCTGCAAAGGTAATTTACGGCGCGTAGCGGTGCTGACCGGAAGCGAGATTGCTTCGCAGGAGGTCGGCGGCGCGGCGGGCGACGGTGGAGCGACTGCGGCCGCGACGCCATGCGATCGCGATATCGCGCGCGGGCGTGCCGCGGGCCACGCGAAAATAACGACGCAAACTGGAGCGATCGGCCTGTGCCACCATCTCCGGGACGAACGAATAGCCGATCCCCATCGCGACCATTTCAAGAATCGTCGGAATCTGCGTGCTGCGGCAGACGATGCGGCGAACGAGCTTCTGCGCGATGCAGAAGCCCTGCACCTGTGTGCCGAGACAGTGCATTTCATGCAGAACGATCGCGGGTTCGTCGCGCAGCGTCGCGAGTGAAGCCTTCGCTCTTTCCGCCAACTCCATGTCTGCCGGTGCGACAACGAGGAAATCCTCTTTGCCGAGCACGTCGAGTTCAATAAGGTCACTTTCGATCGGCGTGCTGACAATGGCGAAGTCGAGTTCGTTGCTGATCACGCCGTCGATCACGCGATCTGTGAAATCCTCCCGCACGGACATTTCGCACGCCGGAAATTCCTGCGGCAGTTTCTTCAGCACGCTGGGGAGCAGGTACGGTGCCATCGTCGGGATCGCGCCGATCGCAAATGGCACGTTTCCTTTCTCCGTATCTTCACGCACGCCGTGCGTCAGGTCATGCGCATCTGCGAGGAGCTTTTTCGCGCGGGGCAGCAGCGCGCGACCCGCGTCGGTGAGGACGACGCCGCGGCCGACGCGGTCGAAAAGCTGCACGCCGATGCGGGCTTCGAGCTTCTGCATCTGCTGGGTCATGGAAGGCTGGGCGATCAGGCACTGCGCGGCCCCCTTGCTGATACTGCCGGTCTCGGCGACAGCAATAAAGTATTCGAGTTGGCTTAAATACATCGGCCACCCACCATAGGTTATATCAATATATTCTATTGTGATAATATTATTTGCATCAATACTGATTTCGCCTATCTTTGATTACGTTAATCGCCCGTCCCCATGTACGAACAAGGAGTGTTGAACCATGAGCGATCATCCTAAGCTGACTACTGCAAATGGCGCACCGATCGGCGAACAGCAGGCGCTCACCGCAGGCCCGCGCGGGCCGGTGCTGCTGCAGGACGTCGAGCTGCTCGAGCAGATGCAGCATTTCAATCGCGAGCGCATTCCGGAACGTGCGGTGCATGCGAAAGGTTCGGGGGCGTACGGCACCTTCACCGTCACCAAAGACATCACCCGGTTTACCAAAGCCAAGTTTCTCGAGAAAGTCGGCAAGAAAACGGAAGTGTTCGTGCGATTCTCCACCGTAGCGGGCGAGCGCGGGGCGGCGGACGCCGAGCGCGACGTGCGCGGCTTTGCCGTGAAGTTTTATACGGAAGAAGGCAACTGGGACATGGTCGGCAATAACACGCCGGTGTTCTTCGTCCGCGATCCGTACAAGTTTCAGAACTTCATTCACACGCAGAAGCGCGACCCGAAGACGAATATGCGAGACGACGATATGCAGTGGGATTTCTGGTCGCTCTGTCCGGAATCGCTGCACCAGGTGACGATTCTGTTCTCCGATCGCGGCATTCCCGCGAGTTATCGCACGATGCACGGGTTCAGCAGCCACACGCTCTCGTTCATCAATGACGCCGGCGCGCGGGTCTGGTGCAAATTCCACTTCAAGTGCAAACAAGGGATCAAGAATATCACCAGCGAGGAATCCGCGAATCTGATCGGTCAGGACCGCGAATCGCATCAGCGCGACCTGTTCAACGCGATCGAAAAAGGCGAGTTTCCGAAGTGGCGGGTGTGCGTGCAGGTCATGACCCAGGAGCAGGCCGACAATTTCCTCTGGAATCCGTTCGATCTCACCAAGGTCTGGCCCCACGCCGACTTCCCGCTGATCGAGTTCGGCGAAATGGAGCTGAATCGCAATCCGGAGAATTACTTCGCGGAGGTCGAGCAAGCGGCATTCAAGCCGAGCGCACTGGTGCCGGGTATCGGACCCAGCCCCGACAAAATGTTGCAGGCGCGGCTGATGAGTTATGCGGACACGCACTTCCATCGGCTCGGCGCGAATCATCACCAGATTCCGGTGAACAAGCCGCGATGTCCGGTAATGAATTACATTCGCGATGGTCAGCAGGCCAGCGCGGAGAATTATGGGAGCGCACCCAATTATTGGCCCAACAGTCGTGCAGGCACACCGATGCCTACGCCGGCCTACAAAGATCCCGCATGGGACCTTGGGAAGTCGATTGTCGATCGTTATGATTCAACAGTTGACCATGATGATTACACCCAACCGGGTAATCTGTATCGGATTTTTGACGAGGGGCAACGCGAAAGGCTGACGTCGGCAATCGGCGGTGCGCTGGGCAATGCCCGGCAGGAAGTGCAAATGCGACAGCTTTGTCACTTTTTCCGCGCCGATCCGGATTACGGGCGCCGCGTTGCCGAAAAGCTGGGAGTCGATATTTCTGAGTTCATGGATCTGGCGACGGCGACTGCGTAGTTCAGCGGCAATCGAGTAGAGCGACTTTACACGGCAGCCGGGCAAAGTCGTTCGAAAAATCGTGATACGCGGCCAATGATCCTCTGTCGCCAGATTCACTTATGCCGCACGGTTCCACATCGCTGGAGGGAGCCGTGCGGTTTTTTTACGCAGCGAGCGCTTGGTTTGGATTCAAAAAATTTTGAACCGGCTCAAAAAACGGTGCAGAACCTTTATTCGTCGCGGTTGCTCTCGGTTTTTTCGATTCGATTGCCATTGGCGTCGTAGCGGATATACGCAAAGTACAGCAGGCTGGGAATGACGAAGATCGGAATCGCAAGGCCGACGAAGGGCTCGAAACAGACTGCGTAAATGATGGTGAGAAGAAGTGCCAGCGCGACGAGCCACCAGGCGTCACGCAATAGTCCGAGAATTCGATTCAAGGTGCTTCCCTTCCTGTCCTGCGTTGATCGACATTTTCGTGGATGGTCCTTCGTCCTCACTTCCGCGTCTGGAATGATACCGGCAGAGGCTTGAGCGGCGTCCCTTGTTCGCTGCGAAAGCCCGTTGCATTCTGGCAATTCAGTGAAAATTGATACGCTGAATCAGGGGCCAGGCGGATCCCAACAGTGAGGACCGTTCGGTTCTCGTTGTATCGCGGTGGGGACACGACTTGCGGAAAACTGTCGCCGTCGCCGCAGAGCGAATAGCGACCGTGGGTCATCGGGCGGTCGAACGTGATGACGAGTGTGTCGATCGCGGGGTCGACACTGTTGTCGCCATTAGCTGGGGAAATCGAGACGACGTGGGGGCGATTCTTCTCGACTTCAGCGTCCTTC
>JBFWWY010000072.1:0-9827 GCA_050245935.1 Phycisphaerae bacterium
TCCACGCGTCCCATTGTGCGATACAGTTGCCCCAAATTGTTTCGGGCCGTCGCGGTATCGGCATGAATCGCGCCGCGCGACTCTTCGCTCCGCTCGATGACTTCCTGAAAAAGCGATTCCGCCTGGTCATATTGCTCGAGGGTGCCTGCCAGGTTCGCGACGTTGTTCATCGCTACGAGGGTCGATGGATGGGCATCACCGAGAACCTGACGTTCGGCTTCAAGTACTTCTTCCGCCAAGGCTTTCGCTTTCTGGGGTTCGCCGCGACGTCGCAGCACTTCCGAAAGATTTAATTTGAGTGTCAGCGTGCGCGGGTGCATCGGGCCGCTCTGGGCAGCAGAAATATCCAAGGCGCGTTGATAATTTTCGGCTGCTTCGTCGAGCCGGCCGGTCCGCGTAAAGAGAACACCTTGGTTGTTCAGTACGATGGCGACTTCTTTGCTGTCCGGTCCATGTGCCGTTGCAAGATCATCCACTGCTTCCTGCAGAATCGCGTCGGCTTCCTCCAACCGCAACAGCTTCACATATAGCCAGCCCAGGATGCGTTTGGCACCGCCAGCCAACGCGCGGTCACCGTTCTGAAACGTCTTGATATCATCCATCGCCGACAGCAAGACTGATTCGGCCTCCGCAAATTCGCTCAGTTCGAGCAACTCCGCGGCAAGATCAATCCGCACCTGCAAGGTTTCGACGTCTGCCGTGGACGTGTGCTCAGTCAACAAGTCGATGGCACGGCGAAAATGGGGGATCGCTGCGCCCGGCAAGCCCAATTTGCTGTACGTTCTGCCCAGTGTGATGCGGATGGACGCCTCTACAAAGGGTTGTCGCACGAAGCGGCCTTCGATTTGCTGCGCGGCAACATCCAGCACGTCGCGCATTTTGACATCGCGCCCCATTTCGGCGGGCGCGACCATTCCCAGCAGATCCTCCGTCAGGAAGCGATTGATTTCCATCTCAGCGCTGGCCGCTTCGTCCGCGCGCGATCTCTCCTCGAGCGCCCAGAGCATTCCCCAGGTCGTACCAATGACGCCGATCACCAATGCCAAAGCCACGGTTGTGCCGGCGATGACACCAATGCGATGACGGCGAATGAACTTCCGCACCCGGTAGGAAGTACGCGGTGGCCCTGCCAGAATCGGCTCATCATCGAGATGTCGCTGAACGTCCGCCGCGAAGTCGCCCGCCGCGCTGTACCGGTGCGTTCGATCTTTTTCCAGGGCCTTCATTGTCAGCCAGTCGAGATCGCCGCGCAGCAAAAAACCAAGTCGACGCGGTTCGCTGCCCCGTTGGGATGCGATCAGCGCCGCGACCTCGGAAGACCGCTCGAATCGGGTCGATGGCTTTTGCGGCTCAATTTCGCAGATCATCCGTTGAAATTCGACAACGTCCGCTGAACGCAGCGATCGCGGATCACACGGCGTCGTTCCCGTCAGCAGTTCGTACAGCAATACGCCCAACGAATACACGTCCGTTCGCGTATCGATATCAAGCGAGCCGCTGGCCTGCTCGGGACTCATATATTGCGGCGTACCGATCATCTGACGATGGCCGGTGAACAGCGTTTTGTCAGTGAGTTTGGCTTCGGTGGCTTTGGCGATGCCGAAATCGATCACTTTTACGAGAGGGCGACCGTCCTGCTCGCTGACAAGCACATTGCGCGGCTTGATATCCCGGTGGATGATCCCTTTCTGATGCGCATGCTGAACCGCGCGGCAGATCTGCACGAACAATTCGAGGCGGTCGCGAATCGACAACTTATTCTGATCGCAATACGCCGTCACCGGATCGCCGTTGCATAACTCCATGACGAAGAACGGCCGACCGGATCGCGTCGCGCCGGCGTCATAAACCCGCGCGATGTTGGGATGATCCATGATGGCCAGGGCTTGTCGCTCCTGCTCAAAGCGCGCGACAATTTGTCGCGTGTCCATGCCAAGTTTGATGATTTTCAAAGCGACTTTGCGCCGTATCGGCTCGCGCTGCTCAGCCATGAAGACGACGCCGAACCCACCTTCGCCGATTTGCTCCAGCAGCCGGTAGCGACCGATGGTGTCTCCCGGCTCTTCGCTGAACGCCGACGACTTCAACCCCTGCTCCAGCGTCGCATCCGCGTCGATGGACGAATTTTCGGGAATCGGCGGCATCATCGTGCGTCGGGGCTCCACCAGAAATCCGTCCATTGCATGTTCGGCGCGGAGCAGCCGTTCGATCCGGGCGCGCAGCGGCTGGTCCTGGCCGCATGCGATTTTCAAATACTCGTCGCGATCGTGCGCGCTGTCGATCTGGCGTGCGGCATGGAAAATTGTTTCCGCGTTGGGACGTTCGGCGTTCATCGAAGTTCCTCAGCAGTTCGTGGGCATTCCAAAAGCGTAATCGAGACGAAAAGCCGCTCAAAGTCGAGCAAGAGTGAAGACATCGGGATGTCTCCACTCCTGATCGCTTTATGCCGTTTTTCTCGCACTAATCAGCCGGGTGGCTGCTTTCGTTCAACGCCGCTTCGATCTTTTCCAAGCGCTGCAACAGCTTTCCGTTTGCGTTCTGCAGTTGCTGATTTTCACGACGCAACTCCGAGATACTTGAGCCTTGCATGCGCACCACAGCATGCAATTCCTGCACAGCGGCCGCCGAATAAATGGTGAGCGGGTAGGTATCGACCTGCAGAATGTCGTCGCCGTTCGGCAGTTTTTCGCCACTGGACTTCACGTACTCGGGAAACACTTCGGCAAACTCCTGTGCGATCACGTTCAGGTGACGGCGATCGCCGACGGCCGGATGTGCGTCCTTGTACCAATCCACGTAGTCAAAGCTGACAAGACGAACGCGATCGAGCGTATCGAGTGCGTTTTCGATCGTCTCGACAGACGATTTGATACGGGCATCCGAATTCGCCAGCCAGTTCCCCGCCGTCGTCTTGCTCGCATTGCCTTCGACTTCAAATTTATTGAAGACAGCCGTTCGGGCAATGCCAACATTCCCCGAAGTTTCGCTGATCGAAAAATCAAACGTCGGCGTTTGGGTGGAACCGCGAATGAGCAGACCGAGTCCCGTGCCGAAGATCGCGCTGGTGGACACATTGTTGGAGCGAATGGTTCCGGCGACATCGAGGCGCTCGGTGGGGTTATTCACACCAATGCCGACGTTCCCCGAGGCAATGACATTTCCCGTGGCGCGAATGTTGCCGCTCACGTGCAGGCGCTGCGTCGGGTTTTCAATTCCGAGTCCGAGATTGCCGGAAAAGTAGCCGCGTCCCTCAAAGTGACCGGCCCAGCCGTCGGGGCTTAAGGCAAGACCGCGAACGCCGTAGGTCGTTCCGCTTGCCCCATTGTTGCGACCGTAGACGCCGGTCCCTTGCACACCAGTCGCAATGCCTTCCACGCCGTAATGTGTATTGACTTCGCCTTGGGCCAGGCCGCGCACGCCAACGCCGGTAAACGTGAATCCGTAAACGCCGGTTCCACCGCCGGAGTCATTGGAGCCGAACACACCGGTGCCGCTCGTATTTGTCGATTGACCGACCAGCCCGTAGCCCATATTTCCAGTGGAAATCGACTCGATGCCTCTGCCGCTCGTAGCGCTCGCCTCAACCAGCACCGCGGGCCCGGATGAAGAACTCACGACATGCAGTTGTTCGGCGGGCGTATCCGTACCAATACCGACATTTCCGTTGTACCAGACCTGGCCGGGCGTACTGAGCCACGGTCCATACGCGAAGGCAGCATACGGCGCCGACGTAATCGCTTGTCGTGGAGACAGCGTCGTATAAGTGCCGCTGCCGGCGGGATTGCGAACGGCGATACTCAGCCACCGACTTTCGCCGTTGAAGGCGTTGCCGAAGTCGATCGTGGCCGTCACCTCGCCGTCCACAAGATCGAGCGTGACGACTCGGGCCGGCCCGACCGTTGAACCGGCGACTTCATCGTTGTGAAGACGGAAGCGAATATCCGTCATGCCCTCCAGCGGTGCGCCGTTCATCTGCAATCTTCCTTGATAGGTGAATGCACTTTGTCCGAAAACGGTTGCGGCCATTGAGAATGCGATTGCCGCCGCCAGAACGAATGTTGAATTTGACTTCCAAGTCGCGTTCATTGAATTTTCCTCATCTTCAAACGGTGAGCCATGCTCGCGCCGGCCGATCCGCACGCCGAGCCGGTTTGCTCGGTAATGCGAGATCGCCGCCATACTCACGTCAGAAAAATCGAAAAATTCAGGTTTGCGCGGATTCGGGATGTTCGTCGGCGAGAATGTCAAACAGTCGTGCCCGCGCATACGCCCAATGGCGATCCACCTGCGACGGGGACATGTTCAGCACTCCAGCGGCATCCTTGATCGACAGCCCGGCAAAGAACCGCAGTTCGACCAACTGCGCCTTCTGGGGATCTTCCTGGGCAAGCTGATTCAATGCTTCATGAATATTCAACAAGGATTCCGGGGACGCGGCGAGGAGTCCATCCGCGTCACCCAGCTCGACGCGAACCCGTGCGCCGCCGCGTTTGGTCGTGGCGCGCGCGCGGGCGCGATCGATAAGTATCCGGCGCATTGCCGTTGCCGCAGCTGCGAAGAAGTGCGCCCGTCCGGCCCAACGCATCTCATTCGCGGAAGATTCATTCTGGCTGATGAGCCGCAAATACACTTCATGGACAAGTGCGGTCGCCTGCAGCGAATCCCCGGCGCGCTCGGAAGCAAGTCGTGCCTGTGCAAGACGGCGTAAGTCGTTGTATACGGCAGGCATGAGTCGATTGGCTGCGTCCGGATCGCCGTCGTCGATCGCACGGAGAATCGTCGAAATCTCGTCCATAGCCAGAGGCTCCGGGGTGCCACACCAGTGAATTCGACCCGTTGTACGGAGGCGCTTCCGATCGCTGTTGTCCCGCGCAGCAAATTTCTGCACAATTCGGGCGACTGCGATCAATCCTAACAAGCTTATCCCGAAATTAGGAAATCCGGGGATGCTACAAGCGCCCAAGCCGGCAGCGCGAACAGGGTCAAATCTGTTGCAGCACGCGAGGTTCTGATTCATGTGAACCCGCGAGCGCCGGCCGCGTGATAGGCTCAGTCGTCGTGGAGCATCCTCATGGGCGGCGTGTCGAAGTCGTCGAACTGGCCTCGTTTGACGGACCAGATGAACGCGGCCACGCCGGCGGCCCCTAACACGAGCGCGATGGGCAACACGATGTAGATTACTGACATCGCTTGACTCCGAAGGTTCGGGAGAAGATGGCAACTGCGAGAACCGTAAGGGAACTCGCGGGCATCAGAATCGCCGCAAGGATCGGATGGATGAAGCCGGTCATCGCGAGCGCGGCGGCCAGCGCGTTGTACAGCAGGGAAAGGAAAAGAGCCCGACGAATCACGCGCATTGTCCGCCTTGCCCCGATGAAAAGATCCGACAGACTGCTCAGACTTGCGGTGCTGAGATACACGTCCGCCGCCGCGAGACTTGCTTCCGCGCCGCCATGAACGGCGATGCCGACATCCGTCGCGGCCAGCGCGGCCGCGTCATTCACGCCATCGCCGACCATGACGGTGGTACCGGTCTTTGTTTTTTTCTGCACGTACCGGAGCTTGTCTTCCGGTGATTGCGCACCGCTGGCACGATCTACTCCGGTTTGCCTGCGAACGGTTTCCACGATCTGCTCGTTGTCGCCGGAGATGATCTCTACACGCATGCCGCACTGCTGCAAATCGCGGACGACTGTCGCCGCGTCGTGCTTCAACGTGTCGCCGACACCGAATAAGGCGACAGCGCTGCCGTCGCGCGCGAACCACACCGGCGACAGGCCGTCAGCGAGCAGCGTCGCGTCCTGACGGCGCAGCGCATCGGGGAGTGCTACCCGATGCGTATCGAGCAATCGAGCCGAGCCGAGCAGAACCGGCTGGCCGTTGCATTCGCCGCTCAGGCCGGAGCCCACATGTTCTTTCACGTTTGCGATGGGAGGCGTCTCGCAAATTTGTTGCAATGGGTGTTCAGCGTAGCGTGCGATTGCCCGCGATACGGGGTGCTTCGAGTGGCCAGCGAGCGTTGTTGCTATGGCAATCGCGTCGAGGTGGCCGTGGACCCGGCCGACGGAGATATCACCAGTCGTCATGGTGCCCGTCTTATCGAGCAAAACCGTACAGGCTCTGCTCAACAATTCGAGTGCACTGCCGCCTTTGATGAGAATATGGCACCGTGCGGCGCGGCCGAGGGCGACGCTTACTGCCAAGGGTGTCGCGAGCCCCAGCGCACACGGGCAGGTAACAATCAACAACGCGACGGCGTGTTCGATTGCCGCCGTCGGTGATGAGGGCCACCACAGCGCGAAGGTCATTGCCGACAACACGAGAACGACAATCACGAACCCGCCGGCAATTCGATCGACAAGTTGCACGACGGGCGCTTTCTCGTTGCTGCAGCGCTCGACCAACTGCATCAGCTTGCCGATTCGCGTTTCAGCGCCGGTTTTGACGACGCGAATCAAAAGTGTCGATTCCAGGTTCACGGTGCCGGCGAAGGCCGGTTCCCCCACTCCGATTTCGACTGGATTCGATTCGCCGCTGATGAGCTTCCGATCCACGACCGAGTGGCCGGACTCGACGGTGCCATCGACCGGAATGGTTTCGGTCGGACGGACTTCGACGACGTCGTTGATCGCGATTTGGGCGATCGGCGTTTCTACAATCGAGCCCTCACGCACGATTCGCGCTGTTTGCGGCGTGAGTTGAAATAATAATGAAACGCTCTCCGCCGCCCGCCGCTGCTGACGATGCTGAATCCAACGGCCGACGAGAAGGAGGAAAATCAGTACCGAGATGGAGTCGAAGTACACTTCGCCGGCGTTGCGAATCGTGTTGACCAAGCCGGCGATTGCACCGGCGAGAATCCCGAGTGCGATCGGAATATCAAGATGGGCAGCGCGGGCGCAGACCGCACTCAAAGCACCGCGCAGAAATACCAGTCCGGGCCACGCGACGCTCAGCAGTCCCAAGGCACAACTCAATCCGCGGAACAATCGGTAATACTGCGGGTCCATGTCGCCGGCAATTTCGCCGTAGAGCGCGAAGGCCAGCAGCATCACGTTTCCGGCCAGTGCACCGGCGACGGCGATTCGGATCAGCGCTTTGCGATCCTGCGCGCGACGCATTTCGCGCTGGTTGATTTCCAGTGGAGCGTGCGGGGTGTAACCGATTTTCGCAAGAACTCGAGCAATTTTGGATAGCGGCGCGGCATCGCATTGCCAATGAATCGTGACGAGCGACGTGCGAAACTCCAGCCGGGCCGACAGCACGCCATGACAGAGCTTCGGCAGATTTTCGACGAGCCAGACACAAGCCGCACAGTGGACACCGTCCAGGTACAACTCAATCGAACGCTCATTGGGTGCGATGGTTCGACCGAAAGAGTTCTGGAACGCCTCATCATCGAATTCAGCGAATGTCTTGCCGTCGCCCTCTTTCGGCGGTGTCGCTCGTCGGTCCGCAAATTCGTAGTATTTTGCGAGACCCTGATCATGGATGAGACTGTAGACCGCCTCACAACCATGGCAGCAGAATTGCTTCGCGGCCTTTGCCACCAGGAGACCCGCCGGCACGGGCAAGCCGCAATGCGTGCAAACGATGTCGCACGCGCCGACGGTACGCGGAACGGATATTACCTGTGGTGCAAGGCTTGTCATGGGTGGCAACAGGAAGGCGGACGCGCGGGGTCGGGCACATGGACAGCCGGTGCGAGATCACAACCGTCGACGGGACTTGCTGCAGCTGTATGCGCCCGACTGCTGATGATCGCGGGATTCAATTGGTTTCGCTGTATCAACGCGGAAGTCCCGACTGCGATCAAGGTGGTTGCGGTCAACAAAGGAATGCGCTTGCGCAGCGCGCCTGCGAGAGCTTGCAACCCGGCTCCGAACGCAAGCAAAGCCGGCAGTGTGCCGAACCAGAATACAGTCATCGCGACCGCTCCCCATCCGGGGCTCGCAGTTCCGGCGGCGGCAAACGCGAACGCATAGAGCCAGCCACAGGGCAACAATGTCGACAGCAAACCCAGCACGCCGGCGCGATGAACGGGTTGCATCTTCAGTGCGTGACGATGGCCCCACATGACAAAGCGCCGCGCGCCCGGCGGAAGCGGCGCGGAACTGACTCGCACACCCGCGATCTGCAGAAGGGAAACCAAGCCAAAGCCGATCATCGAAATACTTGCCAGAATCATCGCTCCCCGCGCGAAGCCAAATGCGCCCGCGCTGAGATCGAGCGCGGCGCCGACCGAGCCGGCAACGGCGCCGAGCAACGAATATGTGATCAGACGACCGAGGTGATAAGCAATGTGCGGGCCAGCGACTCCCCGGCCCGCGCCGGAGCCGCCGCCCCCGCCGACCGCAAAGGCGAGGAAAGGCCCGCACATTCCAACGCAATGCAAACTGCCGAGCAGGCTTGCAACAAACAATGTCACGATCATGCCCAGCATTTCACTTGCCCTCCAACCATCGTCATCCCGGCAGAACGAGCGGCGCCACCGCCGCCACGATCGCATCGAGAATGCCAAAGGTGTCGTCGAAGAACACCGGTGTCACCAGATTCAAGATATTGCGCCCGCCACAGCCGAAGGGAATGAGTTGAAACACAACCCCCGTCGCCGCCAACAATGCGAAACGAACGCGGAAGCGACGGCACCGCACCGACGCTGCTGATCGTTGTCGATTCATGTTTTGCTCCTTTACCAGCTCAATATGACGTCAAAAGTCAGCCGATTGCCCATGATGTCATCGTCTCGATCGGTCAGCGGAAACTCCCACGTCGAGCCAATTGACGTGTGCGGATTCAGCTTCCAGCGAAATCCGATTCCTGCGGACACCACGCTTTCGCCGGAGACATCGAATGATCCGAAGTTGGTGTAATCGAGTCCGCCGAGAGCAAGCGGCAGGTGATTGGCGTCGGACAGATAATGCAGCCCGTGCAGCTCCACGAGCGGCGCAAATCCGGGCAAGGTTTCCGGTGCGATTTCGTAGTCGAGATGCAGATCCCATTGCAGGATGTTGTTTCCGCGATCCTGATCGGTGGGGATTCGCGCGGTGAGGTTTCCGAGCAGATGCCAGCGGTCCCAGCCTTTTGCAAAGCTGAGGAAAGGACTGAGTTCCTGCGAATCTCCCTGCAGAATATCGATATCGCCATTGGACCATTCCCACCGCATGCCGGCGGTCAGAACAAAATCTTCCTCGGGCACCACCAACAGTGCATACTTGAGCCCGATCGCAAAATCGTTCCAGCCTTCCGCTTCGGGCAGAATGCGAGCATCCAGCGTGCTGTAGCCATCTTTGGTTGCAATGAATGCCAGACGATCGGTCAAGGCCAGTCGGATCTGGGCCGCATAGATGTTGACATCGCCGCCGCCGAGTTGCGATCGGTTCGGACAATCATGATGCAAATACAACAACCGCAAGCTGGAATTGATGAACGGCGATTCGAAATACAGCGGGTTGCCGACCGGCTCGTAGAAGTGTTCGAAGCCGCGCATGCCGCTCAGGAAGCCGGGCCAGAGAATTTCGTGATCATCATGCCATGGCTTCCGTGAGAGTGCGTACGTCGCGCGTTCGCTCGGAAACGCCGTCAACGTCAACTGCTCCGCAGCAAATGCCTCGGGCTCCTGCGCTTCGGCCGGCACACTTTGCGGCGGCGTGTTGTTCTGCTCTTCGTGATAGGACATTTCCAACGTGGACTGTGCAGAGGCGGTGCTCGCGACCGCCGACAGCGCGACAGCGGCGCCCAAAAGGAGGGTTATTCCGAGGGGGCCTGTTCGATCGCTCATTGTTGCTCTCCTTGAGTAAACGTGCCGGATGCATCGCGCGACGATG